>JAYSUN010000721.1:0-2567 GCA_043719045.1 Hyphomicrobiaceae bacterium
GTCACGCGCCTAGCCGATGCACGTTTGAGAGCATCAACCAGAATAAGTAATTCCATCAAATTATCATTGGCCGGAAACGACGTCGATTGGACAATGTACACGTCCTTGCCACGAACGTTTTCTTGAATTTCGACGAAAATTTCCATATCGGCAAACCGCCGACACACGCCTTTGGTCACCTCGATCTTCAGGACTTTGGCAATATCCTCTGATAGCGGCCTGTTGCCGTTTCCTGACACCAGCTCGATCTTTACGCCACCAAGCAGATCGCCGAGATCTTCGATGTACATGCTGCTCACCGGACCTGCTCAAGTTGATCGCAATCGACAGTAGAAACCCAAGCTTTGCCGCCGTTTAGCAACTGGATCACTGGGAGTAAACCCGCCGAGCCCAGCAACCACCACGAATATGTGAATTGGCCACAGGTCGTAACCATCCAACACATGTCGGCGCGCCCAGCTCCCGAATCAGCTAACAATGCTCAAGCTGACGGGTGTTTTCTGCTTAAACCAGGACTGAGATGAACATAGCCTGCAAATCGTGCACTTGTTCAGCACGACGCTACATCGTGGTCGCAACGCTGTTTGTAGCTGCATCAGTTCCGGCCGATGCTCAGGATTTGCCCTGGCTTTCGACGGCCCCAGAGACGGCACTTGAACAACCATGGGCACTGGGCGTGAAACCTCAGGCTGGCTGGCGCCTCCAAGTGGTGATGCCAACCATACCAGCGATCCATAGCGCGGTTTTGGACCGCAACTGGCCCGCAACCGTGCATCTTGCGAGGCCGAAAGTGCCGTTAACAACGGGTGCGCTCAGCCCGGTTGCTTATACTCCCTACAGTCCACCGGAAGCGACGGGTTTGGCATCGTTTTACTGGCAAGAGCAAATGACGTCTTCTGGCGAACGGTTCGACAAAACCGCGCTCACTGCCGCTCACAAAACATATCCTATGCATACACGGGTTCGCGTCACACGGCTCGACACGGGGCGGAGCGTGATCGTCCGCATCAATGACCGCGGACCATTCAAGCCCAACCGCATCATCGATCTCTCCGACGCCGCCGCCGAAGCCTTGGGCATGCGGTCGCTGGGCTTGGCTCAAGTCAAGCTCGACGTTGTCCGCTAAGCGCTGCGCTTCTGGTGCAGACTGCTGCGCGCATCAACCATCATGTGGCGCATCCGTTGAATGCTCGCATGCAGACCGCCGAAGATCGCCTCGCCAATCAGGAAATGGCCGATGTTGAGCTCGACGATTTCCGGCATCCGCGCAACGGCCGCAACCGTGTTGTAAGTTAATCCATGCCCCGCGTGCACTTCAAGACCCGCTGCCGCTGCCAGACGTGCTGCCCGCGAAATCCGTTGCAGTTCGTGTGCCACCGCTTTCGCGTCAGCTTCTAGTGCGGCCTCGCAATATCGCCCTGTATGCAGCTCCACAATGTCGGCTCCAACTTTCATCGACGCCTCGATCTGGGCAGGGTCTGCCTCAATGAACAGTGACACGCGAATGCCCGCCTGTTTAAGGCATTCAACAAAAGGGATAAGACGTGCCGCACTGCCGACAATATCCAACCCGCCTTCTGTCGTCCGCTCTTCACGCTTCTCCGGCACAAGACAGCAGGCGTTGGGCACATGCCGAAGGGCAATCGTTTGCATTTCGGTCGTCGCCGCCATCTCGAAGTTGAGCGGACGCGTCAACTCTGCCTTCAGTCGAGCGATGTCGTGATCAGAGATGTGGCGACGGTCCTCGCGCAAATGCGCGGTGATGCCATCAGCTCCAGCCTCAATGGCCAGATGCGCCGCCCGCAAAGGGTCTGGATGATGACCACCGCGTGCGTTACGGATCGTGGCCACATGGTCGATGTTGACGCCAAGGCGCTGGTAGGCTGGGTGATGAGGCATGTGCTGGTTCTTAGATTGAGCTTCACCTGACGACAGTGAAAACAACGTTTTCAACATCCCGTCGGCGTGAGTGGATGGCACACCGGCCCCTTTCGGAGCCGGTGCAATCAGTGGTCAGCGGATTGGCGGAGCGTATTGCAGGCCACCTTGGCTCCAGAGACGGTTGGAGCCGCGCTCGATAATGATGTTGGTCTTTGGGCCAAAATAGCGATCATAGATTTCGCCGTAGTTGCCGACCTTCTTGGCGATCTGGTAGGCCCAATCGTTATTAACGCCAAGGCCTTTCCCGAACTCCCCGTCAGTGCCGAGCAGCCGCTTGATATCAGGATTGGTCGTTTTCAGCATTTCATCGGCATTGGCTTGTGTAACACCGGCTTCTTCAAGGTTCAGCAACGCGAAGTAGGTCCATTTTGCCAAAGTAAAGAACTGGCTGTCGCCCTGGCGGACGACGGGGCCGAGCGGCTCTTTCGAGATGATATCAGGCAACACCATCGCCTCGTCTGGCTTCTTCAATTTGGTGCGGTCAGCAGCCAAGCTTGACCGATCAGTAGTCAGCACATCGCAGCGTCCGCCGTCTAGCGCCGCAATAGCCTCATCCGATTTTTCGAACACGACGGGCTTATAGGTCATTTTGTGGACGCGGAAGAAGTCGGCCAGATTCAACTCTG
>JAYSUN010000722.1:0-7070 GCA_043719045.1 Hyphomicrobiaceae bacterium
CCCATCTGCTGGCGCGCATACGCACGACGCGGGTCTGACGGCGGTGGGTGGGCTGGATCGGAGCGAAATCGATTCACTTGTTTTGCCGCGCATCCTTAGGACACTCTCAACGATCATCGAATCGCGATCTGTCGGCGGAGCGTTTGTGAAATCAATCTCCGCGGTATCCCGGAATGTGGCACTTTCACGCGCGCGGCATATCCGGGAGTGCGCCAGGCATGGCGCGCGGTGCCGCAAGGCACCATTTGGCCGGGGTGGTGTCCGGTCGATGACTTGGAGGCGTGAGCCCTCTGCGGTCCCTCGGTGTGGGAACCGCTAGCTGACGGCAAGGGTGCCGAGGGTGCCCTCGGATCTTAAGGACGCTGCAGGCAAAATGCCAGCCTGACGAAGCGGAAGCGCAGATGAGGCGTCCGCACTCGGGCGAGGAGGCACGCATCTCCAAAACCCGGTTCACCACGGAGGGTGCGGACGTAGATGCGGCAGGCGGATGGCAAGAAGGTCACGCGTCTTACCCTGGGACGTCTGCCACTCTGTCCCTCGGAACCCTCGGTTCGAGAGGTCTGCTACCGGCTGCGGGTGGGGCGGCAGATCGCAGCCGAGGCCATAGGAGCCGACCAAACGGCGAAGGGCTGAACATGGAACGCTGGACGGTGACGGGTCTCTCGATGGCGGCAGGAGTGGCAAAACACGAGGCTGAGATGGTCCGCACACGTTATGAAGGTCGCGACCACGGGTGCGTTCGAGGACGACAGCGGCATAGCTATTGGATACTGAGTGGGGCCTCCTGAGTCCGGGTCTCCGCGGGGATGGCCGAAAGTGTCGGAGACGGAGTTTGTTGGATTGGTGGCGGTAAACCCGAACCAATTGTGGTGCTGAGTTGACCGGGTCGACGGCATCACGCGCCGACGAACTCAGCTGCTTACTGATTTTCGCCGCGGTTCAGGAAGCTGGTCACGTCGGTCTTGTAGTTGAACTCACCGAGGTGCTTCAGCTCAAAGCGCAACATGAAGGTCCGGTCTGGCTTCACGCCGAGGGCTGCGTTCTCGATGAAGGTCTCGCTGTAGGTGCCGGTCAACACGAAGCACTCATCCGCATATTTGACCGCGATCGAGTCCTGAATGCGCTTCGACAGATCCAGGTCATAACGCATGCTGCCGATGAGCGACCAGTTATCGGTCAATTTCAGCCCGATATTGCCCTGCAGCTCTTGTTGCGAGGTGGTGAAGCCGTTCAGAGGATCGGCAGCCGTGTAGGTGTACACCGTCTGCATCGAAACCGGTCCAAAGCGTCCAGATACCAACGCGTCCTGCCGGCGCAGTTGCCAATTATTTTCATCGAAGCGCGATTGCGCAACGACGCTGAGGTTGCGCAGCGGCGAAATGTAAAGTCCCGCGACGTAATCTGATCGATTGGTTTCAAGCCCACTCGATGGATTGAAAGCAGATGTCACGGTTCCCGGTGCCGCCGTCGAGGTGACGTCAAGACCGGGGTCGGCAAACACGTTGCTGCCCGCCAGCTGGAAACTCTGACCGAAGACCGCGCGAGCGTGAAAGCCGTTGTTGGCCTGGAACGCATACTGGATGCCCACGTTGACGCGTGTGCCGGTGTCGATCCGGTCATAGCCAGAGGTTTTGTTCAGGTCGAACAACAACCCCTCACTGAAGTTCAAGCTCTTAGCATCTTCATTCGGCAGCAGTCGCTGATCCGGGCGGTTCATATGTCGCGAGACAACCTGTACCGTCGGCTCAACAGTGTGAGACCCGCTCGCTGCATGCGCGACGAACGGATAGGCATAGGTGAGAGCGGCGGTGCCGACCCCGAACAGCCGGCTATCGCTCGGCGCTTCAAGACCCGTCACCGGATCACGCGTATCCTTGAAGCTGTAAGCATCGCCACGGGCGGAAAAGAACGGCGTCCAGGTCTGGCCGATGCCATCGATGATCTTGCGACGCCAGGACGCTTCGGTGACCACATGCGTGGTATCGGTACCGACGATGCTGGTCTTCGATACAACAGTCGTATCGGCCCGCGACATACTGCGGGCATGACCCGTGAAGGACAGTTCGCCACCAAGTACCGTGTTGGCCGCGGTGTATCTGTAGTCGACCACCGGATGCACACGCGACGAGGCCGTGGCGGAATCGTCAAGCAGCAAGCCACCAAAATGGTAGAACTGTGCGTTGAAATAGTTACGCTCGCTCAAGCCTTGCAAGTAGGTCGTATTGACGCGATCCGTCTGCAGCGCACCATCGAAGCCGTAAAAGCGACGGAAAGACTTGTCGCTCTCGAGTGTCACATCCCAGCCGACCTTCCACCACGATCCGAGTGAAAACTGGCCGCGGGTTTCAAGCGTACCGCGCCAGCCATCGAGTTTCGGCTCAATCACGCTACCACCTAGCGTCGAGGCATCCTGATTGAGCGCACCAAATCTCACGATGTAAGCGCCGTTCGCCAGTCTTTGGCGATATTCACCCTTCCAAAGCATGCCCTGCTTGGTCAGGTACTCCGGCGAAAAGGTGAAATCATAGTTCGGCGACAAAGCAAAATAGTAAGGCACCTCAAAACGAAACCCAAGCGTCGACGACGAGCCGACGCCAGGCGCGAGGAAACCGGTTTTGCGCTTCACCGAAGGATCGGCATGCTCAAAGTACGGCAGTGCCAAAACCGGCACTCCGAAGAATTCGAATTTGGCATCCTGATAGCTGATTTTTGCGGCGTTTTGATCGTGAACAATACGCGCAGCACTGATGCACCACAGCGGCGGTTTGCCCGGATCATTTTTGCAAGGAGTGAACTTGGCCTGCTCATAGTCCGTGACATTGCCATCCCGGCGCGTGGCACGACGCGCCGCGATCCGCGTCTCGTCCTTTGTGACCACCGACAGCGATTGCACAAACGCATCACGGAAATCGTCAGTCGCCTCAAGCTTATCGGCGCGCGTAATGTTGCCGTTCGGATCGCGCAGCTGCGCGTTACCCTCGGCAGTTAACAGGTTGCGCGCCTGATCATAAGTGATCTGATCCGCAGTCAGCACGAAGTTGTTGTAAAAAATCTCGACGTTACCGCGCGCAATGATCTTTTGGCCTTTGGTATCGTAGATCAGCTGATCACCCTGCAAATTTAAAGGCAGGGCCGAGTTTATCTTGGCTGGGGCTCCAAAGAGACCGCCAGGTTGCGCTGGAAAACTCTTGTTTGCCGGTAAGTTCTGAGTCCGCAGGCTTGGGTCTTGAGCCGCAGCGGGCTGAACTGCCGAGACCGACACCAGCGCCAGCAATCCGGCCGCAAATCCGGCGGCTCCGAACCGCCAACCAAAGGCCATAGCGGCCACAATGCCTCCAGTCGCGCAAGCACCTGTCATGGTGCTCAAGCGGTCACGCAACTGTCTGCACGCCATGTGCAGGGTGTGCGCCGGACGCGACACTCAGCCATCCTCCTGGTGCAGAAGCACCGTTACAGCCATCAAACAAGTGACCAGAACTGGCATCCAAACCGCAAAGGGAGCCGCCATGAGACCAGCCAAGCCGACCTGACGCGATACCTCTGTCAGCAGGAAAAACCCAATCCCCCCCACCATGCCTGTGAGGACCATAGTCTGGATACCCCCTTGCCGGAAGGACCTCAAAGACACAGTCGCCGCCAAAAGTACCATCGCCACGAGCAGCAGTGGACGACTTAGTAACAATTGGAGTTGAATGCGGAAACGAGCAGCTGGAAGCTGTGCGCGATCCGACATTTCAATGACCCCAGGCAAGTCCCAAAGCGACACCGATTCAACAGAACCAAGCGCGTCCTGAACCCGCTCACGATCCAATGCCGTTTTCAATCTATAATTGCTGAGTTTGCTGGGTTCCTGACCAACCCGCGAAATCCAAGCATTCTGGAAGTCCCAGCTGCCGTCTCCCAGGACCGCCTTTTCAGCATCGATACGCTGCACAAATCGACCCTCTCGGTCGTAGTGAAACACCGCCACACCGGAAAGAACAAGACCCTGATTTGAAACGGCTTTTGCTGTCATCACTGAGGGGCCATCATCGCCATCCTGGCGCAACCATGCCCCCGACCCATCGGTGGTCATCAGGCTGACTTCCTTACCGAACGAGTCAGCCATCAAGCGCTCGGATTCAGCCTTCGCCCGCGCGGCGAGTGGATTGTAGATCGTGACCGCGGCAACGCCGACCAGGGCTGCAACCGTCACCCCCGGCCGGAGGAATTGCCAAGCCGACATCCCACCGGCGCGCATAATCGTCAGCTCTGACTTGCGGCTGAGACTGAGTAATGCCCCGATGGCCCCGACCAACACGGCAAACGGCAATAAAAGCTCGGAGAATGACGGCAGCCGCATCAGGCCAATGTACAGCAACTGCCAGATCGTCACCGTTTTGACCTTGGTCGACTGACGCAACAACTCGATCAGATCGATCATAAAAATCAAGGCAGCGCAGACCGCGAAAGCCCCAACGATCATCACGAAGAAGCGCCAGGCAATGTAGCGACGGAGGAGGCGACCACGGAACATGCTATGAACCCCCGTGGCTGGTGCGGCAGGTGCGGCAAGCCAGAACCATGCAACGGGTCATGCCACCACCGTCGATTTGGCGGCCGGCGCCTGCGCGGAGCCAGCCCGCCATTGGCCGGCCCGCCGCCGAAACGGGGACTGTGGCCGCATATTCCAACTGATCGCCAGGGCCGCCAAAACGGCGGTCCCAATCGGCACCGCGTAGATCATCAGGACGGCCGACTCTTTGACCGTCGCTTGCGTGGCCGCGTTAATGCCGAGCATACGGCAACCAAAACCTGCAGCAATCGCGAGCACCACCGCTAAGGTGCGATTTTGGCGCGTGGTCTGGGCTTGGCCGACAAATGCCAGCGCCAGCAAGGCGAATGCAAACGGATACAAGCCATTGGCAATCCGATCATGCAATTCCGACCGGTAGCGGCCAGGGAACGCGATCCAGATCGGGTCTTTTGGGTAGGGATTGAGAAGTTCATGGCTCAGCCGTTCACGGGGTCGGATCAGCAAGCCCACATCCGCTTTCTGCTCGAATCGATTGATATCAACAGCATAGCGCTGGAACACCACCACGTCAGCCGGCCCGTCCGCGGCAGGCTTACGCAGAATATGGCCATTTTCCATCAGCAGATAAACCGCCTGACCTTGCTTTACGATGCTGCCGCGCTCAGCCAGATAACTGGTTGCCTGCTTTTCGTCGCGGGCATCATGTATGAGCAAGCCGATCAGTGTGCCATCGTCGGACCGGCTCTTGATATGCACCGTCAATTTAGGCTCAACCGCCGAAAAACGGCCGGGCTGCAGCACCTGGCCGATCAGGTCTGTCCGAGCCTGAATAGCCGTATCACGCAAGAGCCGGTTCGACCACGGGCCGATGACATGGTTTGAGGCGGACACGCACAGCGACACCAGCAGCGCCAGCGCCAGCAACGGCGACGCAAAACGCCACGTCGATGCGCCGCCAGCCGTAGCAATAATCAACTCGCTGTCGCCGTTCAGGCGATTTAATGTGTGCGTCGCCGCAATCAACAAAGCAACGGGGGCGATAAACGCGATCAACGACGGCAAGGCCAGAGTTGTCAGTTTGAAGAACAGCGAAAAATTCTGGCCCTGCGTCGCCATGAATTCCAACTGTCGCAAGGCCACGGCAACCCAGATCACGACGGTCAATGAGACTAGGATCATCACCACTGCAGCCGCAGCTTGCCTGAAAATGTAGCGGCTGAGAATCGTCATGACGATAGGTGCCGCCCTGTTTGGCATGGTGGCCGCTGATCCGACCGGAGAATCTGGCCTCAAACCCCAATTCAATCTACAGCGCTTGCCACATGACGTGTGGCTGATCCAGGCGCCCTAGCCGCTTTGTTGGTTACATTTTCTGCGGTTGACCGGCCTCCGCCTACCTGGACACTTCTCTAGCACGCGTTGCCGGTCGCACGCCATGATGGCGGAAACTTGTCACCCAAAATTTCCCGTACGACCGAGGCGATAGCTTATAACGTGGCCATGATGACCTTTGCTCAACCCTTGCCCATCGACGCGGTCCTGACACCCCTGTTGGCGGCACTCACAAATGGAACTGCAGCCGTCCTAGTGGCACCACCAGGCGCTGGCAAGACCACGCGTGTGCCGCTGGCTTTGATGGATGCACCTTGGTTGAAGGGTCAGAAAATCCTGGTGCTGGAACCGCGCCGGCTGGCGGCACGAGGTGCTGCCGAACGCATGGCCAAAACTCTTGGAGAGCGGACCGGTGACCGGGTTGGATTGCGTGCACGGTTGGGCTCGAAGATCGGACGCAAGACACAAATTGAGGTTATCACCGAAGGCGTCTTCACGCGCATGATCCTGGATGATCCGAGCCTCCAAGGCGTCGGCGCAGTGTTGTTTGACGAATATCATGAGCGATCGTTGGATGCCGACCTCGGTCTCGCCCTGGCACTGGATGCGCAAACGGGACTGCGGGATGATCTTCGCATCCTGGTGATGAGCGCGACACTCGATGGTGCCGGGGTTGCAGACTTACTCGGTCAGGCGCCCGTCATCGAGAGCGCAGGCCGCGCTTTCCCAGTCGAAACCCGTTACCTTGGTCGCGATACCCGGCGCCGCATTGAAGACCAGATGACCGACGCAGTCGCAACCGCGTTGCGTGCCGAGACCGGATCCATTCTAGCGTTTCTGCCCGGCCAGGGTGAGATCCGCCGCACTGCCGAACGGCTGGCTGACCGCGTCAGAGATCCCGACGTGATCATTGCCCCCCTGTTCGGCGCCATGGACCCGGCGGCGCAAGACCGAGCGATTGAACCGGCTCCAGCCGGTAAACGCAAAATCGTCTTGGCAACGTCAATTGCCGAAACATCGCTGACGATTGAAGGGGTGCGTGTCGTCATCGATTGCGGAGTTGCGCGCGTGCCCCGTTATGAACCCGAGGCTGGCGTCACGCGCCTCGACACGGTGCGGGTTTCACGCGCGGCAGCTGACCAGCGACGAGGGCGTGCCGGCCGCACGCAAGCCGGCATTTGTTATCGGCTGTGGGACGAACCGGAAACCCAAAGCCTGCCGG
>JAYSUN010000723.1:0-7067 GCA_043719045.1 Hyphomicrobiaceae bacterium
TTCCTTTAACAGTGCGCGAAGGCTTTCAAGTGTGGGCAGTTTTTCGGGCACGAACGCGTCTGGCGTTGTCAAAGGTGTCCGATTGATTTCAGCGTGTGCGCCCCGCGCGCGCCAGACGATATCAGGATCAACACCAATGAATGAATAGCGCCCGCGGACCGCGCCACCTTCAACCGACTCGAGCAGCGATGTCATCGTCCGCCCGTCCGACAATTTCAGATACACCGAAACGGGCGTTTCAAGATCTGCAACCAGCCGCGTCCACACCACCTGCGCCTTCCCAGCTGCGTAGGCTTTGGCAAACACATCTTCACTGGGATCGACTGGGTACGCCGTCGCAAATGCACTGATGGACATCGTCGTGGTTCCCGTTTCCAGCCAATATCCGGCTTAGGTCGCGATGGTCTGGCGCTGGCTCGCTGACGCAGCTGGAGTAGTTTCCGGTCAAGTGGCGTCCGGTTGACCGAAGAAAATGCGAGCAACAAAGAGTCCAGAGCGCTGGCATCAGCCACATCATGTGGCAAGCGCTCTAGGCTCACTGGCCCTGCCGATCCAATCCGAGTGTCTGGCGCAGCACAGTCTGATTGATCGATACGCCGTAGCGTGTCTGCAAACCGCTGACATAGGCGTTGACAGAGTCTGCTTGCAGACTGCGCTGCAACTCGCCCCGGATTCGATCCGCTTGCTCCTTCGTCGCCGTCGGGGCTGCGATGACGTCAACGACCCGGAAAATGGTCCGTGACTTGCCATCTGTCGTGGCAGACGAAGAGGCGGTGCCTTTTGGCAGAGCAAACAGTTGGCGCACCGCGTCAGCGGTCATGCCCTGCGGCGAAGTTGTGCGCGCGATGGCTGGCGTCATTTCGACCTTGCCGCCCGCATCTTTGGCGATCGCCTCAAAGCTCTCGCCCTTGACCGCACGTTCCACAAACTTGGCTGCAGCCTCAGCTACGGCCTTGGCTCTTTCAACTTCCAGCCAGCGCGTTTTCGCTTCAACCTTCACGTCGTCGAACGGCTTTTCCTTCTCGGGCGTACTGCCGAGCACATCGAACCAACCGTAGCCTCCGTCGGCCAGTTCCACCGCGTCAGCCTCGACGCCCTGCGCGCCACCGAACGCCGCGCCCATGATCTTGGCGACATCAGGAATACCTGGCACCGGTTTGCCGTCGGGGCCGTTGCCAGTGCGATCCACGGCTTCGATGGCTTGGAACGCAAGACCCCACTTTTCGCCAGCTTCCTTCAATGTCCGACCGGCCGTCCGCTCGTCTTCGACCTTGTCATGTAGCGTCTGCATTTCGCGGTTCGCGCGTTCATTTGCGAGTTTGTCTCGGACCAGCGCCTTGACATCGTCAAAGGTTTTCGTGGTCCCAGCGGTGATCTCTACGGCGCGGAGAATGACAGTCGTGAATTGACCCTCGACCGGCTTCGACACTTCATCTTTCTTCAGCGCAAAAGCCGCGTCCGCTATCTTGCTGTCGATCAATTCGGCCTTTTTCACCAACCCAAGGTCCAGGTCGGTTTCCTTGAAGCCAAGCTTACCCGCAGCGTCGACAAAATTCTTGGCCTTTGAGAGTTCTGCATAAGCCTTGTCGGCCGCCGCCTTGTCCGGAAACGCAACTTGCTGCAAGCGCCGCGTTTCCAGGGTGTCATAGCTATCCTTCGTCGCTTCGTAGGCAGCTTTCACCTCGTCGTCAGCGATGACCAGCTTGGCCTTGACGGTTTCGCGCGTCATCGTCAGCAACGACAGTTTGCGAAATTCCGGCGTCATGAAGGAGCGCTTGTTCGCCTCGTAATAGGCCTTCAGTTTGGCTTCATCCGGATCGGCGACTTTGACGACTTTGTCGGCGTCCATCGTGACAAACTCGACGACGCGCGTCTCTGCCCGATTGCGATGCACGAGGTCAACATAAGCCTGTGGGACAGGGGCTGTGGACTGGAGTGCATCCAGCAGCTGCTCACGCACCTCGTCTTTTCGGCGGATCGCCAGATATCCCGCTTCCGACATGCCATTGCCCCGCAGAAATGAATTGAATGTTTCACGCGAGAACTTGCCATCGAGGCCAAAGAAGTTCGGATCGTTCTTGATGCTTTCGGCGATCGCTTGTTCCGATAGGGTCAGCCCCAACTCCTTGGCCTGGGCGTCGAGGGCCGCGGTGCTGACCAGACGTGACAGCACGCGTTGCTCCAGTCCGAACTGGCGCGCCATATCCGGCGTGATCCGGCGGCCGAATTGATTGGACAAGGCATTGAGCTCAACCTGATAGCTTTGCTGGAATTGCTCTGGACTGATCTCGGTATTGCCAACAGTTGCGAGCGTCCCTCCGCCAGCCCGGCGCATTTCCGGCGCAATCCCCCACAGCGCAAACGCCGCGATCAAAGGCACAAAAATGATGATAGCGGCGATCTTGGTCGTCGCGCCACGGCGGAGAGTTTCGAGCATCGAAAACGGTTCCGTTATAGAAAGCATGCAGTGCAAGAGCCTTAGCCAACACCGTTTGCGCGGCAGCGATCGAGCGCGCCGCGTGCCCGAGTGCCGGTTCACGCCTTGGTTCCGGCCCCTACTAAGGGTTGACGCGAACCGGTAACATATTAAGAACCCAGGAGGCGCGGTGCAAGGACAGGTTTTGGTAGCCCCCGCTGCAAGGGATCAAATCGATGACCGCAGTTCGCCCTCTGGTGGCAGGCAATTGGAAAATGAACGGTACAGCCGTTGACTTGGGCGAGGTTAGCAAGCTTTTGGCAATCCTGGCGACCGGAGCGAAGGCTAACTGCGACATTCTGCTCTGCCCGCCGGCCACACTCGTTGCCCGCATGGCCAGCACCGCTTCAGGATCAGCCATCTCTGTTGGTGGCCAGGATTGCCATGCCAAGGCGTCCGGCGCCCACACTGGAGACGTCTCGGCTGAAATGCTGAGGGAAGCTGGCGCCCGCTATGTCATCGTTGGCCATTCCGAACGTCGCGCCGACCACGCCGAAACTGATGCTGTGGTCAAAGCCAAGGCCGAAGCCGCACATCGCGCCGGCCTCATCGTCATTGTTTGTGTTGGAGAAACCAACGACCAACGCAAGGCCGGCACAACCCTCGACGTTGTCCTCGGTCAAGTCCGCGGGTCACTACCAGCGGCAAGCACGGCCGCCAACACTGTTCTGGCTTATGAACCCGTGTGGGCCATTGGAACAGGCCTGACGCCGACAGCCGCTGACGTCGCTGAAGTGCATGCCGCTGTCCGCAATGACCTCCAATCGCTGAAATCGGTGGAAGGCGTTGCCATGCGCCTTCTCTATGGTGGTTCCGTCAAACCCGGCAATGCCCGCGAACTCATGGGCGTTCCTCACGTCAATGGGGCCTTGGTCGGGGGCGCCAGCCTCAAAGCTGCCGACTTTGCCGGAATTATCGCCGCGTACCGCTGAAACATCGTTCCGGTTCACGTCTGTGAGACAACTGATGGCGCAACGACACTTGTTTGCTTGGACTGCTTTGGTGCTGGCCGTAGTCGGCAGCAATCTAGCTGTTGCCGGCCCACTCGACGTTGCCGCATGTGCAAAACTCTCAGCCGACGTCAAAGAGCTCGATGCCAAAGGTATCAATGCCATTCTGGCAAAAGGTCCGGCGGCAACCAAGTCGACTTTGTCCCGGGAGCAACGTGACCAACTCCGCAGTTATCTCGATATGCTCGGCCAATTGCGCTTTCGATGCCCGAATGACCAACCACTCGTGACGCTTCGCCCCGAAGCGACAACTGATCCGGCTGAAGCCGCGGCAGCCACGGCACCCATCGACGCCAATACGCCAGGCATTACACTGCCACCCGGAATCGCTGCAGCAGTCGTCGCGCCAATCGTGCCCAAAACGCCACCCGTGCCAAAGGCAGCTCCCAAAGCCCCCGTGAAGGCCGCACCCAAGGCGCCGGCCGCTGAGCCTGCAGTTGCGCCGGTGGTCAAGCCGGCTGCACCCAAAGCTACGGCACCGCAGCCAGCCACGCAGGCCCCGGCCGAACCGGCGCCGGCGCCACCAAAACCAAAACCCAAGCCCAAACCCAAAATTGACGACGCATTCAAACCCGTGGCACCCGCTGAGGCGCCAAAACAACCCCAATAGGCCAGTCTCCGATGTCGCATCGTTTGTCCGCGGGCATAATTGTTGTCGACCGCCACGACCGCATCACGCTGGTCCGCCTTTCCACCCGTTCTCGATACCCAATTCTGGGATGATCGCGCACGCGACGCTGGCGAAACCGTCATCCTGCCGTTACGCGTGATGGCCTTTGAATAGCCAGACAGCGCCATTCAAAATCAGCCGGTCGCCTCACGAATAAGTTCCTCAGCTGCTGCGCGCAAAATGTCCTCACGCACGCCGCCGCCGTAGACCATTTCGCGGCCGAGTTCCATCAGCACCGGCACCGACAAGGGCGAGACGTAATCGAGTGCCCTATGCCGGATGGCGCCAGGTCGTTGAATGCGTTTTAGAAAATCGGCCAACCGCGTAATGTCCAGCAGACCCGTCGCTGCATCCGCCCACGCGGCTTCAAGCAAGATGTGGTTCGGCTCATGTTTGCGCAGCACATCATAAATCAAGTCGGATGACACGGTGATTTGTCGTCCGCTCTTGACCGTGCCGGGATGACGGCGCTCAATCAGGCCCGCGATGACGGCGCACATACGGAACGTGCGCTTCATCAGGCTGGTTTCTGCAAGCCAGCTGTCGAGATCGTCGCCCAGCATATCTTCATCGAACAGGTGGCGCAGGTTCAACTTGCCGGACGCAACCAAGCCGTTGAAATCTCCGAGGCCCCAGATTGCCAGCGCGTAGTCGCTCGCCACGAAGCCAATCGGCTTGCCCCCGACACGATCCAAACGTCGTGTCAGCAACATGCCGAGTGTCTGATGCACCAGGCGGCCTTCAAACGGATACATCACCATGAAGTGCTTGTCGGCACGCGGAAATGTCTCGACCAGTACTTCATCCGGCTGCGGAATGACCGACCGTTGCGCCTGCAGATCGAGCCATTCAGCGACGGGAACCGGCAGCCGCGACCCACGGTCAGGTGCTGCAATCATCTGCCGGACGCGATCAGCCAGATGCGTCGAGAGCGGGAACTTGCCACCCTGATAGGTCGGTATTTTTGGCTCTTGATTGTGCGCGCGAGAGACAAAGGCATTGGTCTCGACCAGTGCTTCGAAACGCAGCACCTCTCCGGCAAACACGAAGGTATCGCCGACGGCCAGTTGCTCAATGAACCACTCCTCCAGTTCACCCAGCACACGACCGCCCATGAACGCCGTCTGTCGGTCTTTGTGCTTGAGTGCGCCGCGCCGCCGCGTCAACCGCACTTTGATCATCGGCGCTTCAACAATGGTGCCGACATTCATGCGGTACTGGCTCGCGAGCCGCGGATGCGCGAGCCGCAACATGCCATCTTCGGTCTCGCGCAGTCGGGCATAGCGTTCATAGGCTTTCAGCGCATATCCGCCAGTCGATACAAACGCCAGCACGCGATCAAACGTTTCTCGTGTCACGCCCGCATAGGGCGAAGCTGACCGGATTTCGGCAAACAGATCATCCGCCCTGAACTGCCCCGCACATGCCATCCCCCAAACATGCTGAGCCAGAACATCCAGCGCACCAATCCGCGATTGCACTGCATCTTGTGCCCCAGTTGCAGCCGCCTCCAAGGCCGCCCGGCATTCCAACACTTCAAATCGATTGGACGGCACCAGCACCGCGCGTGATGGCTCATCAAGGCGGTGGTTGGCCCGTCCGATACGCTGGATCAGCCGGCTGGCTCCTTTGGGTGCGCCAATATTGATCACAAGATCAACGTCTCCCCAATCAATGCCGAGATCGAGCGTCGACGTGGCCACCACCGCTTTCAATTTGCCCGCGGCCATCGCAGCTTCGACTTTCCGACGTTGACCGACATCAAGTGAGCCGTGATGCAACGCGATTGGCAGATTGTCGTCGTTGAGACGCCAGAGTTCTTGAAACACCAGTTCCGCCTGGCTCCGTGTATTGACAAAGAGCAGTGCCAGACGCGCCGTTTTCAAGAGTTCGTAAACCGCCGGCATGGCGTATCGCGTTGTGTGGCTGGCCCATGGCAGCGGTTGGTCGGTCTCAAGAATGCTTAAATCGGGTTGCGCGCCACCCGTCAGCTGAACCAGATCGGCAAGGTGTATTACATTGGTTCCATTTGGCTGAGCCGCCACGTACGCGCGCAGTTCACTCGGCCGTGCGACGGTTGCGGAAAGCCCGGTGATGATCACGTCCGGCGCCAGCTTGCGCAAACGCGCGAGCGCGAGCGACAACAGATCGCCACGTTTCGACGCAGCCAGCGAATGCAACTCATCCAGGACAATCGCCTGCAAGCCGCCAACGGTGAACGCCGCATCTTCATGACTAAGCATCAGCGCAATCTGCTCTGGCGTGGTCAGCAGGATTTCCGGCGGCTTCACGCGTTGCCGCTGCCGCTTCGCAGCCGGCGTGTCGCCGGTACGCGTTTCAATCCGCAGATTCAGCCCCATGTCTTGCACAGGCGTCAACAGATTGCGCGCGACGTCCGTGGCCAACGCCTTGAGCGGCGAAATGTAAAGCGTGTGCAGCCCCGCAGCCTCCGGTTTTACGCCCGACGACAATGCCACCAGGCTTGGCAGAAATCCGGCCAAGGTCTTGCCGGCACCTGTTGGTGCAATCAGCAGTGTTGAGCGGCGGGCCTTGGCCTGCTCCAACAGTTTCAATTGATGCGGCCTGGGCTGCCATCCGCGCGCACTGAACCACGCTGTGAACGCAGGCGGCAACGATGGCACAACAGGGGATTTCAGGCGCTTGGACATATCCGCGCTTATACGTAGTCACGCCGCATTGGACGAGGGCCCTTGCAGATGAGGCTTGCGCACGCGGCAACGACGATGGCACGAGTAGGTCGCACCAGCCGCGGAGCCGCCACCATGCCCTCACTCGACGACTTGAAACGCACGCTTGCTGCCGAGTTTGGGACCCCGGCTGTGGTTATCGATCTCGACCGAGTTGACCGCAATATCGCACGCGTTCAAGACATCTGTAACGCTGCCGGTGT
>JAYSUN010000724.1:0-7017 GCA_043719045.1 Hyphomicrobiaceae bacterium
GGCGACGAATGCAACCACCCGCCGGACGGTGTCGCCGTAAACATGTTGCCAGCTGTGTCGATGACATCGATGTGGACCGTATCGCCCTTGGTCTGGCCAAGTTTGCCAACTGTCGGTTCGCCCGCACCTGAGGACATCGCCGCGGCGCCGACCTCGGCAGCGGTGCGCGTGATCACGCGGCCGCCAAAGCCGTCGACGGTCCCCGGGCGTTGGCTGAGATCCGCCGTCGGACCGATCAGCTTGCGGCGTTCGGCATTGTAAGCGTCCGACAACAGCACATCCATCGGCACCGGCACGCATGCGGGATCGCCATAGAATGCCTCGCGATCGGCGTAGGCCAATTTTGCTGCCTCGATCCATAAATGCAGGAACTCGGGCGAGGTCGGGCGCATCTGGTCGATGCCGGTGTTTTTCAATAGCGCCAACATCTGCAGCAGCACTGGACCTTGCGTCCAAGGCCCCGGTTTGAACACCCGATGTCCGGCGTAATCCAGATGCACGGCATCCTCGATGGTCGGCATCCACGTCGCCATATCGTGCGCGGTCAACACGCCCTTGTGGCGGCGACCCGACGTGTCCATGACGTCCTGCGTGCGGCAAAATTTGCCGACCTCTTCGGCAACAAAGCCCTGGCTCCAGGCTTTGCGCGCGCGCGCGATCTCTACTTCACGACTGCCACCGCCGGCCTCAGCCTCCTTCAAAATGCGAAGATACGTCTCAGCATGGCGCGGGTTGCGGAACAGCTGCCCGACCGGTGGCGGCTTGCCACCCGGCAGATAGACTGCCGCGGATGTGGTCCAATGCTGCAGGAACTGGTCTTGCACCGTCTCGATGGTCGCAACCGCACGCTCGACGAGGGGATGACCGTTTTTCGCATAGCCGATCGCGGCCTCCAGCACATCGCGTAATCGCATCGTGCCGTAGCGTTCTAGAATCAACATGTAGGTCTCGAACGTGCCGGGAATGCAGGCGGCCAATGATCCGGTCCCCGGCACCATGTCGAGACCGAGATGGTCACGGTAATGCTTGATCGTCGCGCCTGCAGGAGCTGGACCCTGCCCGCAAATCACCTTGGGCGCTGTGGCCCCGGGCAAGGCGATCATGACCGGAACATCGCCCAGCGGGCCATTCAAATGCGGCTCGACCACTTGCAAGGCGAAGGCCGCGGCCACACCTGCGTCAAATGCATTGCCGCCACGTTCAAGAATGCCCATGGCGACGGCCGTCGCGATCCAATGTGTGGTCGCCGCCACGCCAAAAGTGCCGGTGATTTCCGGCCGGGTCGTGAAAGCTGCAGGTTTTAGCGATGACATGGGCGGGCTCGACTGATCGGAGGAAACGAGTGTCGCGAGTGACGTTGCACGTGAGTGCCAGCCTTCAGCAAATCACGGATTTGACGCCTCGCCTAGCGCCGAGGTCGTTGGCCACACCGACGCACCCCCCGCAGCGACACGCCATCATGCCCCCCAGCGTTTCAGTGCATGCGCATCCGTTTCGCGGGCATCGACCCAATGCCCCACGCCATCTGTGCCGGTTTCCTTCTTCCAAAACGGCGCGCGGGTTTTGAGGTAATCCATCAGATACGCTGCAGCTTCGAAGGCTGCGTGGCGATGCAGCGAGGCCGTCATGACCAGAACGATATTGTCGCCGGGCATGAGCACACCATGGCGATGGATAATCAGGCTTGCTTGCAACGGCCAGCGCGCATTCGCGTCAGCTTCAACGCGGGCGAGTTCGGCCTCGGTCATGCCCGGATAGTGTTCCAGGGTCATCGACGCAATGGGCCGCCCGCCAGCGACGCCTCGGACAGTGCCCGTGAAAGTGACAATCGCCCCGATGTCCGTGCGACCCGCTGTCAGGGCACGGGTTTCAGCGGCGATGTCGAAGTCGTCTGTTTGTACACGGATCATGCATCGTCCATATCGAACTGGCCCATAAATGGGAATTCATCGACCACGCCGTAGGGCCCGCCACCGCCTTCGCGGGCCGACATCAGGACGGCTCGCCCGGGCCAAAACGGCGGCACGCTGAGCGCGCCCGTCCGCTGCAGGAATTGAGCAACGACCTCAGCCTCGGCTCCATGGATGCGTGCCAGCGTGACGTGAGGCACATATTTGCGCGCTTCAATTTTAAGCCCAACCGCACGTGCGGCGCGTTCATGCGCCCGATGCAAAGCATCCAGTTCCGGCGATGGCACGACACCTGCGTAAACCGCTTGCGGATTTTTGCCACCGAAGGCGGCCGTGCCGCGGATCTCGATCTTAGGCGCAGACAGTTGCAGCCCCGCGAGTTGATGGGCAAACTCATCGGCCGCGCGTCGGCTGATCTCCCCGGCAAACTGCACTGTGATGTGCAGATCTTCGGGCGCCACCCAGGTGGCTTCGGCAAATGGCGCGCGCAGTGAAAGCAGGATCGCTTGCACATCCTCCGGCAACTGCAATGCAGTAAACAAGCGGAGCATTTCCAGACCTTTCAGCACACGTGCGCCCGCGGTGCGGTTCTGTATCATGGCCGGATTGGGCGTGCCACCGGCTCGCACCCCAACTCGCACCCCAGCCCCGATCTAGCGACGAGACGTTGCGGCCGCCGCACCCGTCACGGCACGCGCAGCCTTGCCGCGCTTCAAAGCCTTGAGGTTGCTTAAAGCACTGGCTGGTAAAGCAAACACTTCGCCCTCGCTGCCTTCCGTGTCGAGCCAGAGAAACGGCAGTTTGGGATAGGCGCGTTCCAAGGTCGTGCGACCTTGGCCGATCTCCATCACAATCAGGCCTTCCGGCGTGAGATAATGCCCGGCATCAGCGAGGATACGATGCACCAGCACCATACCATCTGCGCCGCCATCATGCGCCATCACCGGTTCTGCCCGGTACTCCGGTGGAAACGCTGCAACCGCTTCGGCTGTCACGTATGGCGGGTTGCAAATGATGAGTTCATATTTGGTTTGACCTTCAATAGCACCGAAGAGATCGCCCTCCAGGAGCATGACGCGCGTATTCAGATGGTAGTTTGCAACGTTGCGAGCGGCCACCGCGAGCGCATCTCTCGAGGCATCAGCACCGTCAACGCGAGCCTCAGGAAACTGCAGTGCAGCAATGATTGCGAGGCAACCAGAGCCGGTGCACAGATCCAGCACAGTTGCGGGCGCAACATCATTGACGACCCCGGTCAGACCGCCGGCCAGAAGTTCTCCCAGAAACGACCGAGGGATGATGACCCGCTCGTCGCAATAGAATTTATACGACCCGATCCATGCCGATTTCGTCAGATATGATGCCGGCTTGCGCGTCACGACCCGAGCTTCAATGACGTCGCCCAACGCCTTGCGTTCTGGCATCGTCAGGCGCGCATCAAGAAATGGTTCCAGCTGATCAATCGGCAAATGCAGAGTCGACAAAATCAGAAACGCCGCTTCATCGAAGGCCGTACTGGTACCGTGTCCGTAAACCAGTTGAGCCTGCTCAAAACGTGACACCGCGAAGCGAAGCCAGTCGCGGATCGTCTGCAGCACAGGAAGAATTTGATCGGTCATCGAAACTCTGTAAACTTTGGGCAGGCTACAGTCCGTGTTAGGCGGCTGGCAGAGTCAACGTCGCGCTCAGTCCGCCAAGTTCCGACTTCGCAAGCTTGAACTTCCCACGATAGGAATGCGCCAGATCGGCGACAATTGAATGACCGAGTCCGGAGCCGGGCTTGGTTTCGTCGAGCCGGCGCCCGCGCTGAATCGGTTGCTCCAGTTGCGCGCCCGTGAGGCCGGGGCCGTCATCCTCAACCGTGATGCACAGCATTTTCACCGCCGATTTGCCCTGGCCCTCATCAACTGACTTGGCGGTCAATCGCACCTCACAACCAGCCCATTTGGCCGCGTTGTCGAGCAGATTACCAAGCATTTCTTCCAGGTCCTGACGCTCACCCTGAAACTTGGCGTCGTCATCGCAGGTTATGGTGAAACTCAGATCCTTGTCGCGATAAATACGTGTCAATGCCCTCGCAATACCATCTGCGACACCTTGTACTTCCGTGACGCGGCCAATCACGCCCGCGCGCGCCGCCATTCGGGCCCGATCGAGATAGTGTTGGACTTGATCGCGCATGATCTTAGTCTGCTCGGAGACTTTGCTTGCCAGCGCACTTTTGTCGTCGGCGGCCTCATTCATCAGGACGGCGAGGGGTGTCTTGAGGCCATGCGCAAGATTGCCGACCTGCGTGCGCGCGCGTTCAATCACATCCTCGTTGGATTTTAACAAGGCGTTGAGTTCGGCCTGCAGACTGACGATTTCCATCGGCAGATCACCTTCGAGGCGCGTCACCTTGCCCGAACGAATGTCGGCCAATCCCTGTTCCACCTTGCGTAGGGGATAGAGGCCAAAACGGACCTGGAACAGCGTCACCATCAGCAACCCCGCGCCAACCAGTGCCAGGGCTGAAACCAACCGCGTCAGAAACTCACCAACGGTCACGTCAATCTCATCGGTCTTGCCTGCGACCGCAATCGAGTAACGCTGCGTCTGTTCACCCTCACCAAAGGCATGCACGGTCTCAGCTTGGCGCAGACGTTGGTTCAAGGGGCCCATCACATAGCCCCAGTTGACTTCGCGATCAGTCAACTTGGTTGCATCGCTGAGCAGCGTCAACGTCTCGGACCCAAGTGAAGTCGACACCAAACTGCGCGCAGGCCGCTCTGGCGACACGTCCAAAGGCTTGATCTGCCAATACCAGCCGGATTGAGGGAACTCGAACAGCGCTTCACCAATATCTTTCGGCTGGCCGGGTTCGGTGCCGCCGTGATCGATACTGTCGGCCAGAATGACCGTCATTGCAAAGCGAATACGCTGGTCGAAAGCCGCATCGACTTGTTTTTTGTACAACTGATAAATAATGAACCCGGCAACC
Source organism: Hyphomicrobiaceae bacterium (assembly GCA_043719045.1). Classification (GTDB taxonomy): domain Bacteria; phylum Pseudomonadota; class Alphaproteobacteria; order Rhizobiales; family Hyphomicrobiaceae; genus JABFRJ01. Next base: position 4,891 of record JAYSUN010000724.1, read on the forward strand.
GGCAACACGGCGAGCGACCACGCAGCCGTCGTCGCGAACAGCCGGAATGCCAGCGAGTTAAGCCTCGTCATTTTCAGCCGATAGCCTGTAGCCGAGACCGCGAATGGTCTTGATCATGTAGGGCGGAATCTTCTTGCGCAGCCGTCCGATAAAAACTTCGATGGTATTACTATCACGGTCGAAATCCTGCTCGTAGAGATGCTCCACCAGTTCGGTCCGCGAAACCACACGGTCGCCATGATGCAGCAGATACGCCAGTAGCCGGAACTCGTGCGATGTCAGCTTTACTGGTTCGCCATCGACCGTCACGCGTGCGGTCTTGGTGTCGAGCCGCAATGGCCCACATTCGATCTCGGCCTTGGCATGGCCAGACGCACGGCGAACCTGGGCTCGGATCCGCGCCAGCAATTCTTCCATGTGAAATGGCTTGGCTAGATAGTCATCGGCGCCAGTGTCCATGCCCTGCACCTTGTCCGACCAGCGATCGCGCGCTGTCAGCAGGATGACCGGCATTTTCTTGTCAGAACGACGCCATTGTTCGAGCACCGAAATGCCATCCATCTTGGGCAAGCCGATGTCCAGAATAACAATATCATAGGGCTCGGTATCGCCAAGAAAATAGCCCTCCTCGCCGTCGGCCGCGCTATCGACCGCAAAGCCAGCATCTTCCAGGGCCCGGACCAATTGGCGGTTGAGGTCTTTGTCATCTTCTACGACGAGGGCGCGCACGGACGGCTCCTAAAAGTTCGATCGAGATATGGCAAGGTCCTGGAGGGTTAGAGCCTTCAAGTCCTTCAGGTCGACGCATCGTCTATACCGCTGAATCCGCCCACTCTCAATGACTTGAGGCCAGGACTTTTGCCAGTTCGATTAAAACGGCCGGCGCGCGTCGACTGTCAGGTTCGTAACGCGGCCTTTCGCCTCCAACAGGACAAGTCGGTAAACAAACCGCCCCTGCTGCTCACAAAGCGTGATGCGGACGAGGTCGCCGAGCCGTTGAGCACGCGCTTGCTGCAGCAAATCCTTCGTCGAGGTCAGCTGTTCGCGCTTGACGATCGGAGCCGCGTCCGACCAATCAGGATAGCAACGGTCAACCACCGGGCCACTCGCCGCAGCCGCGGTCGGGCCCAACGTGCGGCTATCAAGGGCCGCCAAAGCCAGCGCCAAAACCACCGCGCCCAGAAGCGCGTTCGGTCCCGGTGATGTGGACAACTTAACCATGCGGCTGTTTTATCCACGTGGCGCTGAACCCGGCCTGAATGCAATTGTGGGTAAAGCGTGGTGACCGACATGTGAGGCCGGCGAATCAGTCTTCAGTCCGGGTCAGATCGACGGAGACTGATCCATGACGGCTGCCACGATATCTGCGGTGCAGATGTCTCCTGTAACGGACGCACAAGACCGCGCGACGCTGACCCGCGTTCCGGCGTTGGCGTTGCTGATGGAACATCTCACTGCCGCCTTAGCGCACGGCGAAGCATTGCTTGGCATGCAATTGCCGCTCACGGCGCGCATCGAAACCGGCGCCACAGTTCCGGCCATCTTGCGCCAGAATCAGGCGATCGACGGTTTTGCCCGTGATCTGCTGGCCCTTGAGCTCGCCATGACCGCCCGGTTGTTGCAAGCTCGCAAGTGCGCGGCTGACGCGATGCGCGAAGACAAGCGGCTGGCCCTGGTCCTGCAACTGATCCAGGGCGGCACCGCCGTGATTGCCGATGTTGCAGCTTCGAGAACCTCGCAGCAGCCACGTGCATTTGACACCGGCGGATCTGCGCCTGCATTTCTGCGGGAGCGTGGCGTGACGGGTGCGGACTTACTCGTCGTGACCGAAAACTACCTCGTCCATGGCAACCTGCACTTGGGCACCCTGATGGACCTGAGCGCCGTCGCGCTCGACAAAATTGACGTCTTCCTCAACGAAGCCGCAAGCTAGAGTGCCTTCCACATGTTGTGGCTCATGAAAAGGCTTTAAGCTCCTGGTTGATCGCATTCTATCGGTTAACCGGACGCCACATATCCGTAGCATGCTCTAGGGCCTGTCGTCAGTTGAGCCAGAGCAGAACGCACACCAGCGCCACCGCCGCAAGGAATGTGTTTGCGAGCTTGTCGTAGCGCGTTGAGATGGCG
>JAYSUN010000725.1:0-2545 GCA_043719045.1 Hyphomicrobiaceae bacterium
CTTCCACATTAACAGTTGACTCACAATTTCCCTGCATCGCCGCGACTGAACCAGATCGTGCTGGCGTTCGAAAGCAGCTGTTTACACTCTCGTGCCAAGGTTGCCACAGCCGGATCGTGGACAGGTGTGTCCGCCTGCCCAGCCCATGAGGTGCAGATGCACGATATCATCGAGAAGAAGTATCTGGATCAGCTGCCCTATATTCTAGGCGCAGGCACCCTGTTCGTTGTCACCTGTGTTCTGGCCTCCGCACAATACCATGCGCGCGGGTCACGGCCGACCACGCCCCCTGAATTTGACTCGGTCCGCGTGGTGATGTTTGAAACAGCAGGCTGCCCACCCTGCGATGATTTCCGCAAATCCGTCGGCAAACCGCATCAGTCCAGCCCACTCAATGGCAAGATCTCGCTCAGCTACTTCGACGTGACCGACGGCCAGCCGCCGAAACGCTTCAAGATTTCGGGCGAGGTGGACGGCGGCACGGCCGTTGTCTTCGACGTCTATGGTCGTGAAGCCGCGCGGATGGGCATCCCCAAGACACTGGCCGATTTTCAGAACAACGTCATGCCGCATGTGCGGCGTGCCGAACGCGATCTGCAGTACGCGGCGGCGCGCTGATCCGAGCGACGAAGCGCAACACCTGCGCGGTGACGAACGCGCGCTCATGATCGAGCGTGATCAAGTGATAACTGTTGGTCAGCGTGATGGTTTCGGTCGGACCACGCAACCGGCGTTGAAACACGAGTGCGTTGCCAAGGCTTGCTGTATCATCCAGGCGCGGATGCATGATCAGCGCCGGCTGTCGCAGCTTTGGCAGATCGCGCCGGACGCGGCGCCCGAGTTGCGCAAAGCTGACCAGAGCTTTGAGTGGCGTTGTCAACGATCCCGCTCGGCCCGGATCTCTGCCGTGTAAATCAGCTGCGACCAGACCGCGAATCCGAGCATCCTTCAGGCCATAAGGATGGCGCTCCTGGATCGTCATGCGCGCAGGGATCAGTCGATGCGGTAGATATTCCGCAAAGCGCGCGAGCCACGGCATGGACCAGCCGTCAAGCCGCAAGGCCGGCGCCAGCAAGATCAGGCCATGGACATGATCGGGCCGATCGCACGCCAAGCGCGCAGCCAGCACGGCACCCATCGACAGGCCACCGACGAACACCGTGGCGCACTGCTGGCAAAGCCGATCGTGTGCAGCCTGGACCGAGGTCAACCAGTCACGCCAGGTGGAGCGCGCGAGGTCTGCGGACGAGCTGCAATGCCCTGCGAGCTGGACGGCCGCAACGCTATAGCCAGCGCTGGCCAAAGCCAGGGTTAACAGGCGCAGCTCGACCGGTGTGCCGCCGAGACCGTGGATCAACAGAATGCCGATGCTGCCACCAACATGCCACGCACTCCGGTCGACAGGTTTTGGATTGATGGATGTGGGGCGCCGGCGCATTGTCGTAGCAGACCTCGGATCAACTGCGCTCCAAACGGGATGTCCGGGGCGAGACCACGAGTGTCTCAGTTTTTGGGCTTCAGCACAGCTAGGTAGGTACCTAGCTTGACAGGCTGCTGTGGCGACGTGGTGAATCCGGTCAAGCGTGAGCCGTGGCATCCGCCAACAAGCGATCCAGCAGGGTCAACGCAAGTGCCATCTCAGCTTTGGAGATGTGCAGGCTCGGCGCGAGCGTGATGACGTTTTTGTAATAGCCCCCGATATCCAACACACAGCCATACTTGCGGCCGTCAACGGCAATGTCGCCGGCGAGGCCGACATCGACCATGCGATCAACCAGCCGCTTCGCCGGCGTGAAGCTGTCATGGGGCTCGCAGATTTCCAGCCGCAGCGCTAAGCCCAGGCCGTCAACATCACCGACGATTTTGTATTTGTCCTTGAGCGCTTTCAAACCATCGAGCAGAAACGCGCCCTTGTGCATGACCATGGACTCGTAGTCGGTCTCAGCCAACATCTTCATGGTTTCCAGCGCGACACCCGTGCCCATCGGATTGGCGTTGAAGGTCGAGTGCGTGGAGCCGACCGGAAACGTCTTCGGATTGATCATCGCCTCTTTGGCCCAGACGCCCGCCAGCGGGTTGAGGCCGTTGGTGATGGCTTTGCCGAACACGATCGCATCGGGAACCACGTCGAAGTGCTCAATCGACCAGAGTTTGCCGGTGCGATAAAAGCCCATTTGGATCTCGTCGACGACCATCAAGATACCGTGCTTATCGAGCACTTGCTTCAAACTTTTGAAGAAGTTCATCGGCGGCACGACATACCCGCCGGTGCCTTGCAACGGCTCCAGATACAATGCTGCATGCTCAGCTTCGTTGGCTTTGGGATCCCACAACCCGTAGTATTCGCTCTCGAACAGGCGGGCGAAATTTTTGATGCAGGCGTCGCCGTACTCATCCTTGCTCATGCCCTTGGGGCCGCGGAAGTGATATGGGAACGGAATAAACATCGCGCGGTCACCGAAGTGGCCGTAGCGGCGGCGATAGCGATAGGACGAGGTGATGGCGGAGGCACCGAGCGTGCGACCATGATAGCCGCCCTCGAAGG
>JAYSUN010000726.1:0-2544 GCA_043719045.1 Hyphomicrobiaceae bacterium
ACGTGAACTCGCCCGCGCCATCAAACGCTCGCGCTTCATGGGCCTGCTGCCTTACGTAATCAAGTAAGTGGTGAGCAGTTTTCAGTGATCAGTTTTCAAGTGGCGCTTGTCTCCTTGATCACTGATCACTTGTCTGCTTGATCACTGACAACGTCTTCTTTTCTTGGGTTGGGGCACACGGCCTCTAACCGCGATGGAGCGGGACAGCTGACACATGCCAATGGGCATATTCATAGGTTTCGGCAGTGGGCTTGCCTCTGCGGTGCTGTTTTATTCGGCCTCGCGCGGTGGCGTGTTGGTGCAATTGCTGTTGTTGATCCTCACGCCTCTACCGGTGATGATCGCGGGCCTCGGTTTCGGCTGGGCTGCGGCCCTTGCTGGCGGCATCGCCGGCGCACTGATCATGACATTGACGCTGTCTGGCGGACTTGGCGCGATTTTCTTTTTAGCCATTGGTCTGCCAGCCATCGTTACCGCGTGGCTGGCAGATCTCGGCCGCTCCAGTCCCAATTCCCAAACCATATCCTGGTACCCCGCAGGCTCGATCCTTGCGGCGTTGAGCCTGATCGGCGGCGCAGTCCCCGTTGTCATCGCCATCATCAACGGCGGGTCATTCGCCAATTTGAGACCGCGTCTGCTGATATTCATCGCTGAGTTCTCCAAAGAGATGACCAAGCAGATGCAGGTCCCGCCGATGACCGAAGCGGCGCAGGCGGCTTTGGCCGATACGATGCTGACGGTCATTCCGGGTGTGTTCGCCGCCTACTGGATGATCCTGATGGCGATCAATCTGTATCTGGCCGGCCGGGTCGCCCATGCCTCGGGATTGCTGACGCGCCCCTGGCCCAATCTGCATCAACTTCAGCCGCCACCATGGCTTCTGCTGGTGTTGGCGGGGTCACTGGCATTGTGGATGGCGGCCGGCTTCCCGCGTCTGGTCGGGATCGCATTTGTCGGCGCCATTTGGATTGCATTGGCTCTGCTCGGATTGTCGGTCTTGCATGCGATTTCGGCCGGCCGCGTCCCCTGGATGCTGTGGCTGACCTATGCAGGGTTGCTCAATCCAGCCGGACCGTACGCGCTCGGTTTGCTCGGCCTCATCGGACTTCTCGAACCTTTCCTAAATCTCCGCGGTCGGTTTGCCAAACCGGCATTGAAACCCAACGACTGATCCGTGGTCAGCGCAACGACTATCCGCTTTGACAACCGCTCACTAACACCCAAAACCTGGAGTCTTCCCAATGCAAGTTATCCTGCTCGAACGCGTCGGCCGCCTCGGCCAGATGGGTGATGTCGTCACCGTCAAAGATGGATTCGCCCGCAACTTCCTCCTGCCGCAGAAAAAGGCTCTGCGCGCCACTGAAGAAAACAAAAAGCATTTCGACGCCAATCGCGCCCAGCTTGAAGCGCGCAACCTGGCACAGAAAAAGGATGCGGAAGGTATCCATGCCAAGCTCGACGGCAAGAGTTTTGTCACCATCCGCGTTGCCGGCGATACCGGCCAGCTCTACGGCTCGGTTTCAAACAAAGACGTGTCGGATCTGGTCACCGCAGGCGGCATCTCGATTGATCGACGCATGGCCGTGATCGACAAACCGATCAAGACCCTCGGCGTCCACCCCGTGCGCATTCAGTTGCACCCCGAAGTGATCGCCAAGATCTCCATCAACGTGGCCCGCTCGGAAGATGAAGCTGAGCGCCAGTCGCGCGGGGAAGATCTCGCCGTCGTCAAGACCGAAGGCGTCGAACTCGAAACCTTCAGTGACGATGATAACTACGACCAGCCGCGCGACGTCCCCGGCATGGGCGAACAGCCACGCTAACCGGCTTCGGACGGGATGGGCGCCAAGCCGCTCATCCCCGAGGGTCCGCAGGGGCGCGGACGCCTTGACGCGCCAGTCAATTCGGTGGCTAAAACCAACGTATGTTCCTCTTCAAAATCCTCGCCACAGTCGCATCGATGTTTGCGATCGTTGTGCTGGCGGCCTTCCTCGGTCAGCGGCGGCTGATGTATTTTCCGGATCGCGAGAGGACGCCACCGGCCGCAACAGGCTTGGTCGGTGTCACCGAGCACGAAATTGCAGCGCCTGACGGGACCTACGTCATCACGTGGTGGGGACGGGCGACCCCGGGACAACCGACGCTGCTCTATTTCCATGGCAATGCTGCATCGCTGGCCGCGCGCGCGCCACGCGTCGAACGCTCCATGCAGGAAGGCTGGGGCTTCGCCATCATGACCTACCGTGGCTTCGGTGGCTCAACCGGCAGTCCAAGTGAGGTGCACAATGTCACCGATGCGCTGCGCACGTTTGACTGGTTGGTCGCCCACGGCGTGCCGCACGCCTCGATCATCCTGTATGGTGAGAGCCTTGGGACCGGTGTTGCAACTCAGCTTGCCGTTGCCCGCCCGGGTATTGCCGGCCTGATCCTCGATGCACCGTACACGTCAACGGTTGACGTCGCCAAACGCCGTTACCCATTTTTGCCAGTCGAACTGGCCATGCTCGACCGCTATGAAACGAAGTCTCATATCCGTAGAGTCAC
>JAYSUN010000727.1:0-2543 GCA_043719045.1 Hyphomicrobiaceae bacterium
TGCTGGGCCGCGCCAACAGCCGCATGAAGGATCTCTACGATATCTGGGTGCTATCGCGCAGTTTTGAGTTCACGGATGATCGGCTGCCTCGTGCCATCGCCGCGACGTTTGAGCGCCGGAAAACGGCGATCCCGGACACGCTACCGGTTGGCTTGACCCAAGCCTTCATCGACGACCCGACAAAGCAGCAGCAATGGCAGTCGTTTACCGAAGATTTGGCCGTCCAGCCCGGCTCGTTGGCTGTCGTCGTCGCAGACTTGGCAGCGTTTCTGATGCCGCAAGCGACGGCGGCCAATACCTATCGATCGCTACAGCTACGTCAGCCCAGCTGATTTTAATCATCTGCTGAACATTGACCGCCTACTTGGGCTTCACCGGCTTCGGCGACGTCACCGCGCACGCTGCGGCATTGGTCCCGAACACGTCGGCGTCCTTGCAGGCGCGCGCTGCGGCTTCTTGCTTCTGAAGCGCGGCCCAGAGGTCAGCTAACTTGTTCCACCCGGCAGGATCGGCCGAACGCATCAGATGACTTCCGGCCTCCCAGCCGTTCGGTTCTCCGGTCGCCCAGATCGCCAGCTTGGTGCCGCCTTGCAAATACGTCGCCCACATCCCGGCGGCGATCAATCCGGCAACAAACGAGCTGCCAATCCAGAAGCTGCGATGTCGTTGCAGTTCAACGCCGACCTGATGTCCAACTTCCGCCTGGTGGCGGGCATTCGCGGTTTGACGCTCCGCTAACAGGGTCTTCTCTGCTGCGGCATTGGCATTGCGGGTGGCCACGGCTTTGAAAGCCTGTTGGTCCCTCGCAAACGCGGCATGTGTGACCGCCAACGCGGGCGACGATGCCAACGCCTTGATGATTGAGGTCAATTCTGCAATCTTTTGAACTAGGCTGTCGACGAGCGCGGTGAGCCGCATCAGCTCCGCTTCCTGCGCGTCAAACCGGCCCTGCAAGGCATCCAGCGCGTCGGCAGTCGTCATGTCGGTGTGGTCGTGGCTCATCGGGTCCCCTGATTAAAATCACACGACGAACCCTTGGGATCTCGTCGGCGAATCGAAAGATTGAGTGAGCCGCTTTAGCAAGTTCGGGCTTGCCCAGGATTGCCCGGAGCGACCACCAGATCAGCCGGACGTCAATTGCTCTACATTCCTCTTTTGTAGAGCAAGGGATCCATGTCCGAGCGCCGCCACGCCGAGGCCGCTGTCAAATCTGGGGCTGCAAAGCGGCGGAAGCCCGCGAACTGGCCCGAGTAACCTGATAGGGCCAAACCTGATTTTGGGCAGCATTCGATGGTCTGTCATTGGTATTCCTGAATAACGTCACATCACGAGACCTTGAGATCTGGATGGCGGATCGAAGGACTTGGTCAGCGCTTTGGCAAGGTCGGGCTCGCGCAAGGCAACCGCCAGCTTGCTGCCGGGTTCGATGTTCAACTCTGTCACATGGTCACGCATCGCCGCTTGCGCCGCTGGATCTTTGACGATCTCGGTAATGACCGCGTGCACAGTGGCTTTCGCTGCCGCTTTGACGGCATCCCCGTCCCATGAGGTCAGACCGGCCAGCGTTTTGGCGGCAACGGCGAGGTCTGTCACCATGCGGCCCGCGCGCACGAGGGGGTCACGCGTCGCCTTCTCTTCCTGGTCCATTGCGGCAACGAGCGCTAGGCCGCGTTCGCGGCCCGCAGGTGCTGCCATGGTGGCACGCATGTCCGGATCGCGTTTCATCGCGGCGTCCATCAGTTTGACGGCACCAAGCTTGCCGGTCTCCAGGGCCGCACGTGCATCGTGCATCCTGGCGTGCAGATCAGGACGGACGGTCAGCCCGCGTGTTTCGATATCAACCATGATCGATTTGACGACTGCCACGCGTTCGACCAGTCGACTAATTGACGTCTCCTTTGGCGGCCTAGGGGTCCTTTGTTCAGGCATGCCGGGTTGCTTGGCATCCGTCGCAACCGGCTTATCTGCTTGCGTCGCCACTCCAGGAGCCGGTGCCAAGCGCGTCTGAACAGCTGTGACCACCGCCTCGAACTTGACTTTGACCGCCTCGAACACCTGCCGTGCCGCATCGATCACGGCGCGGCCTGCCTGGACCAGCGGCGAGAGTTCCAGCGGTATGACCGGCTTCGGCCCGACGCCGCGCTGCTCCGCATAGTCGAGCGTCGTCAGCTTCGGCGAGGTCCGCGAGAACGACCAAGTCAGCGCTTTGAGATCAGCAATTTCCGACTGCGGCACGATCACTTTGACCTCGTCGCGGTGGCGGCTCATGGCGACATAGGCCAGCGACTTGTCCATGCTGCTGGAGGCCAGCACAATCACCCGGTCGACCGTCTCGCCCTGGGATTTGTGGATTGTCGTTGCATAACCAAGGTCAAAATCCAGGTACGACTTGGCATCGAACGTAACGGTCTTGCCCCCGTCGATGGCGACCGTCAGGACCGGCACAGTACCGTCGTCTTTGATCGACACAATCGTGCCGAGATCGCTGTTCGACACCCGCGTGATCTGGCCGGACACGGTCGCTAGGTCGGCGTTCTTTAGAA
>JAYSUN010000728.1:0-7007 GCA_043719045.1 Hyphomicrobiaceae bacterium
CCTGGCGTCAGTCTTAGATGGCTTAGGTCTTGGCGTGATGATAGCCGACGTTTGGCGCGCAGGCATCTGGGATGTGGCGAATTTTTGCTATTCCGCGGCGATCTGGGTTGCGACTTTTGCGACCGCGTTGGCGACGCCCTCCGGGTCGGCTGCGATGGCTGCCAGATAGGCGATTGCGATCTGGCCAGGTTTGGACTCATAACGCTCCCAGGCGACAATGTCGGCAAGCGGGAACTGGTAACGGGCGGCAAACTCATCGTGCGTCAGCATCAGATGTAAACGCAGGCGCTTCGATACCGCCATGCGTTGCCTCGGGCGGCCCTCGGGCAGTGGCCGCGCATCCGGATCGGCCCACGCGGCGGCTTCGGCTTCGGCTGGTGTCATGGCACGCAACTTATCCCAGTTGGTGCCGTCATCCGGATCAGTCTGTCTGGACATAGCGTCTCTCCTCGGACGGAGTGGCTTTACGGGCTGAAATGATACGAACTCGGCTCCCGCGCATGGTGTCAAATACGGCCAAAACCAAGAAATTTGAAAGGCCAATCGTTCTGAACCGATGTTCGCCGTAGTCCATTGTCTCGTCAATCTCGTCTACCATATCTGCGTCGGAAAAGACATGGCAGGCCGCCTCGAACGAAACGTCGTGTTTTCAAGATTGCGTCGGGCTTTGTCATCGTCCCACTCGAACCGATCGTTTCGCATTCGGGCGTCGCCTCACGCGTTAACGATGCTGTCTCTAAGGCGACCTATTGGTGTCATTACTATCAGCAAGTCTCTAACTTTTAGCGGAGCCTCTGGCCTTCACCTCAGCCTTGGGTTCAAGGCATCTCGGAGCCAGTCGCCCAGAAGATTGACAGCAAGGACCAGGATGGCGAGTGCCAGGCCGGGGTAGAGGACCATCCAGGTCGAGCCCGAGAAGAGATATTTGTTGCCGATCTGAATCATGGTGCCGAGCGACGGCTCGGTGGATGGCAGACCAACGCCAAGGAACGACAACGTGGCTTCCGTGATGATGGCGAGGGCCAGGTTGATGGTGGCGATGACCATGACGGGTGACAGGACATTCGGCAGCACATGTTTAAACATGATGGCGATATCCGACAAGCCAATCAGACGCGCGGCCTGGACATATTCCTTGTTCTTTTCGACCAATGTAACGCCACGCACGGTGCGGGCGTACTGCACCCAGAACGACAAGCCGATGGCGAGGACCAGAATGGAGAACTTGCTGGCCTCGATCTTATAGCTTTTGAAGACCGCGACGATGATGCCATCGATGAGCAAGGCTGTGAGGATGGCAGGGAAAGTCAACTGCACATCGGCGATGCGCATGATGAGACTGTCGATCCGGCCGCCCCGATAACCCGCCACGAGCCCGAGCGAGACGCCGAGGATGAGCGCAAAACTGACGGCAAGCAGGCTGACGGAGATCGAAGCTCGCATCCCGTAGAGAATAGTTGAAAAGATATCGCGACCTTGGTCATCCGTGCCGAGCAAGAACTTGGGGTCACCTTTGGCATCCCAACGTGGTGGCGTATCGCTATCGAGGAGGGACAACGATTTCAGATCATAGGGGTCGTGAGGCGCGATCACCGGGGCCAGATATGCGGATGCGACCATGATGAAAGTGACGAGCCCGGCCAGCATCACCAAAGGCGAGCGCCGGAAGGAATAAAACACGTCGCTGTCAATCATCCGCGCAAGGCGGCTGCGGGCTGCGGGCTTCGACGTGGTGATGGGCGCGGTGGTCATTTGAGCAGATCACTCATTTGGGCTTGCTTGGGTCCCCGCCTGCGCGGGGATGGCGTTGGGTTGACACGGACCGCGACGGGGCCCTCGCTCAGGGCTAAGCTTCCCGGCCGGCGATGCGAATGCGAGGGTCGACGTAAACATAGAGCATGTCGACGACGAAGTTGATCATCACGAACATGAAGGCGACCAGCATCAGGTATGCGCTCATGACGGGGATGTCAGCGTTCTGGACAGATTGGATAAACAGCAGACCCATGCCCGGCCATTGAAACACCGTCTCAGTAATAATGGCGAAAGCAATGATGGCACCGAGCTGCAAGCCGATGATGGTGATGACGGGGATCAGCGTGTTTTTAAGGGCATGGCCAAAGTTGACCGCGCGGTCAGTCAACCCACGCGCGCGCGCGAACTTAATGTAATCTGTCCGAAGCACCTCCAGCATCTGCGATCGCACCAATCGGGTGACCAATGTCATCTGGAACAGACCAAGCGTAATGGCCGGCAAGATCAACGCTTTCAGACCAGTTTTTGTCAGCAGCCCAGTGCGCCAGCCACCAATCGTCGTGGTGTCGCCGCGACCGAAAGATGGCAACCAGCCAAGCGTAACTGCAAACACGTAGATCAGCAGGATGCCGATCAGGAAGGTCGGAAGGGAGATCCCGACAAGCGACAAAGTCAGGAAGCTTTTCGAAATGACACTGTCGCGGTGAATGCCGGTGTAAACGCCCATGGAGATACCGAGGAGAAGGGCGAAGAAGGAGGCCGCAAGCGCCAGCTCAAGGGTGGCTGGAAACCGGTCGGCGATCAGACGCGTGACGGGTTGTTTGACCTGATAGGAAATGCCGAATTCGAACTGTGCCGCCTTCCAGAGAAAATTGCCGAATTGAACTGGGATGGGGTCGTTCAAACCGAGTTCCTGACGCAGGCGTTCACGGTCTTCCAGGCTGGTATCCTGACCAACCATCTGGTTCACGGGATCGCCGACAAATCGGAACAAAACGAAAGCCAAGAGAGCAACTGTCACCATGACAATGCCGGCTTCGAACAGACGGCGAATGGCAAACGCGAGCATGGAACGGACAGGCCTAGCTTTAACAGTGAACGCTGACTGGACGACGTTGGCAGGCCATGTCTGACCGGCCATCTCTGACCGGCCATGTCACATTGTCGACACGACTTGGGTCCGTCAATGGGTGTGACGCCCTGCTACTGTGCTGTGAGAGATGCCATTTGCCTATGTTTATTGCAGACCATGACGACTTGAATCCTGACTATAAGGCGAAGTGATGTGAGCGAGACACACCGGCTGCCTGTCCGGCCGGTGCGTGATGATGGCGGAGGTCCCGCGGCCGCGTTTCTGGTTGCAAGACGGGTTAGGCGGCGCATTGGGCTCGTATTTCAATCGGCACTGGCGACGGTGGTCTCACTCATGAAATGAATCTATCTGAGATTGCAAAACTCGTCTACTGGGTAACTACCTAGGGTCGAGCGCATCGAGGTGGATCTGCGACATTGCCGATGCTTCACAGCCGACGCTTCACAGTGGCCGAAAAGGGGGATGCGGCGGGTCCGACTCGGGACAGCTTAGGCTGGCTCTCCGCAGGTCGGTGCTCCCCTATCAGACCCGCAGTCCCCGTTGGTGGCAACGGCTGTGGAGCGCAAAAAATCGGGTGACCCATTGTGATCCAGCATCCATGCCCCCTTGCTCCGCCGCAATCGTCTGATAGCTTCCCGCGCAACCGGCCAGCAGGGCGCCGGCAGGGAGATTGTTGACATGGTCACACGTCGCACATTCGGGACGCTGGCAGCTGCCGTCGGCGCCAATGCCGTCATCGGCCCCGACTGGATCAACGGAGCCGCGGCTCAAGGCGCACCGGTGAAAGTTGGAGAGTTGAACTCCTATAGCCGGTTTGCTGCGTTCGCGGTCCCCTATCGCAATGGTTTGGAGTTGGCTCTTGCGGAGGTCAACGCCAAGGGTGGCGTATTGAGCGGGCGGCCATTGGAGTTTGTCATCCGCGATGATGGTGCAACACCTGGCGATGCCGTGCGTGTGGCTGAAGAATTGATCTCGCGTGAGGGCGTATCGTTTCTGGTCGGCACATTCCTGTCCAATATCGGTTTGGCTGTTGCTGATTTTGCCAATCAGAAGAAAACTCTTTTCATCGCATCCGAACCCTTGACGGATGCGATCACCATGGCAGCTGGTAACCCGTACACGTTCCGGGTTCGGCCGGGCACTTACATGCAGACCAAGATGCTGGTCGATGCTGCGAAGGCTAAGGGCGTCAAGAAGTGGGCCATTGTCGCGCCGAACTACGAGTACGGACAATCAGCGGCGGCGAGCTTCAAGCGCTTGATCAAGGAGGTGTCGCCCGACGCGCAAATCGTGGCGGAGCAGTACCCAGCTCTCGGCAAAGTCGATGCCGGCGCGACGGTATCCGCGCTCGCGCAAGCCAATCCGGATGGCATTTTCAACGTGCTGTTCGGGGCTGATCTGCCGCCGTTCGTGCGTGAGGGCACGACGCGTGGCTTGTTCCAGGGCAAGACGGTCTTGTCGCTGCTGACGGGTGAGCCGGAATATCTCCTGCCGCTCAAGGATGAGACGCCGGAAGGTTGGATCGTGACCGGTTATCCTTGGGAGCAGATTACCGACGCGCCGCACAAGGCGTTTGTCGACGCGTACCGCGCGAAATTCAATGATACGCCGCGTTTGGGCTCACTCCTCGGCTATGTCGTGGTCATGATGGTGCACGATTTGATCAACAAGGCGGCCAGCACCGAGACCGACAAGTTGATCGCAGCGTTCAAAGACATGACCTTCCAGACCATTGCCGGACCCGCGACCATGCGAGGCATCGATCAGCAGCTGTCACTGGGTGCGTGGGTCGGTGAGACCACGCAGAAAGCTGGCCAGGGCGCGATGAAGAATTGGACTTTCATCGATGGCAAGTCGGTGATGTTTTCAGACGCCGAAGTCGCAGCCGCGAAAAAGAAGTGAGTTTGCGCCGTTAGCCGATCATCGTGGTGTCAGGCCCGAAGGTCTGACACCTTTTTTTATCAGTCGGCGGCGACAGGCTTGCGATGCGCCGGCCGCCATAGCCGCTCGCTAGAGCGCTTTCCACGTGATGTGGATCGAGAAAGCGCTCTAGGCCCTTTGTTTGTCGCATTTTCTGAGGTTAATCGGACTCCACTTAACCGGAAAATGCGCTAGTCCAACCGTGGGGCATCGAGACGATGGACGATGCCATGGGTGGCTGACGTGAGGGCTGGGTAGCGTTGCAGCACCAGCGGGTCATGACCGGGCACCACGCGACGTCCGGTGCCAGCGAGTTTGACGAGGGTGTCATAACCCTTGAGCATGTCCTCCATGTCGACGACCAGCGGGAACGGTTTGCCCATTTCAAAAGTTTCGTAATAGTGGGCCGCATCGGAGGCCAGCACGACCGGACCAGCCGGTGTCATGACGCGCACCGCCTGCAGCCCGCGACTATGGCCACCAAGTTTGTGGACGGTGACGCCAGGCGCAATTTCGGCATCGCCATCATGAAAAATCACGCGACCTGAATAAACTTTTTGAACCATCGCGCAGATATGGTCGGCGGTGAACGGCAGGCGGATCGCGCCGTGGCACATGCAAGGCCCCGTGGCATACGCCATTTCGGCTGCCTGCAGATGAAATTTGGCCGCTGGGAATGCGTCGAGGGTGCCCGCGTGGTCGTAGTGTAGATGTGTGATCACCACTTCGTTCACTTTGGCCGCATCAATGCCGAGCAAGGTCAACGCTTCAGCAGGTGTCCGGATGATCTCGCGGGCACGCTTGCGGGCTTCAGCATGGTCAAAGCCAGTATCAATAACTATCGTTCGTTCGGCGTTGCGCACAACCCACACAAAATAGTCCATCGGATGTGGCGCGGTGGAATCGTCAGCCATGATGAAACTTTCACCACGCACACGATTGGCCCGCTCGGCATACTTCACGGCCAGGATTTCGTAAGGCGTCGACATCGGGCGGGGCTCCTGGCGGGTGTGGTCGGCGGACTGAAGTGATGGCAGATCGGCTGGCTTCGGCAAGATCCAGCGAACCAAAGCTCATGCTGCAGTGCAGCAATTCACCTTGAGACCCCGTGTTGCGGATGCTCAAAGGAATCTGCGGCGGGATGACACAGGATAAATGCTGCGCTGCGATTAGATTTATGTTGCACTGCACAATAATCTGTGGCATCCATCCTTCATCGCATTCACCCACGCAGCACTTAACGGGAGCCCACAGTCATGAAGCGCACCACCAAAGCCTCGAAGACCACTGGCCGCACATCCAAGATGTCAGCGCCAAAATTGAAAGCCGCGATCGAAACCGCCGGCGACAAAGTCCATGCGACGGTTGAGCAAACCGAAACCGCCGCCATCTCGATGGTCGAGCGCGTCGAGAGCATGATGCAGTCGGTGACGAATGGCCTCGGTGGCGTCAAAGCTGTTGGCAGTGACGTGGTTGCGCTGGTCGACAACGCTGGCCGCACCGTGATCGGCGGCGCCGTTGCGATCAATGGTTCGCTCGTCAACTATGGCCGCGATGCCTTGGCCGATACCGTCGATGTCGGTCGCAAGACCTTTGAAATCCGCTCGGTCAAAGATGCCGTCGAGTTGCACACTGCATTTGCCGAACGCCGCATCAACGCAATGTTCCATACCGTCGGTGCCGTCAACAGCCTGGCCCAGAACAACGTTCTGGCCATGTGGGCGCCATTTGCCGAGATGGTGAAAGATACCAGCCATAAGTTCAGCGTCCGCAAAGCTGCCTAAGACGGCTTGAACTCCTCCGGTAATTTCGGCGCGTCACGCGAGTGGCGCGCCGTTTGTCCTCAATCGGGGCGATCGCGAATTCGAAGCCGTCCCGTCACGTCCTGCGCGCCGACGTCTGTCTCGATTGGGTGTGATGATGCAGAACGGCGCCGAACCGGTTGACGGCGCTTGCGGCCAACCAATGTCTCGACCTGGCAACTCGCGCCAGAGGCCAATTGAGCGCTGTTTAATTGGCTAAAGAATTGGGGCGTCACGCGGCAGCGAAAGCAACTCAACAACTGTCACACAGGTTTCACATAACTTCGCTCTAACGCCCGATATCGGGGTGCAGGTCGCGGCAGTCGTCGCATCGGCCTCGACTAAGATGAGGTTCAAAATGCGGAAAATCCTGAGCTTTACGGCACTCGCAGGCGCATTGACGCTCGCCGCAGCGCCTGTTCTGGCGGCCGACATTT
>JAYSUN010000729.1:0-2539 GCA_043719045.1 Hyphomicrobiaceae bacterium
GCCTCGGCTGCCGTCTCGGCGGCGTGTGCTGCCGTCAAAGCAGCATTGGCATCGGCAAGATGATTGCGGGCTTCCAGCTGACGTTTCGCAACCGTTACCGCGTTTGACAACTTTTCGCGTTCGGTGGCTTTCACACCTGCCGTCGTCTCAGCACCTCTGGCTTCTTCTTCCAAAGCGTGGCGTTCTGGCAGGCCCAACAGGGCGACGGCGCCACGCGCCGCATCGAGTGTCGCAATTCGTTGCGCGCGTTCGGTTGCGGCTGCATTCACGGCTTGCGAGATGCGCCGGTAGATGTCGGTGCCTGTGATTTTCTCGAGCAACTCAGCGCGAGCCTTTTCGTCGGCCAGCAGGAACGCATCGAACTCCCCTTGCGCCAGCAGGACTGTGCGGCGGAACTGATCGAACGTCAGGCCCGTTTTCTCAGCGACAGCTGCCAAAACATCGGTCTTGCCGGTAGCGATGGACTTCGAACCATCAAGGAGATCAAGACGACGATCAGCGTCCTGAAGTCTGCCGTCGGCCTTGCCGCGGGCCCGTCGTGTCTCCCAACGGGCACGATAGCTGACGCCGTCCTGGCCAATGAAATCGACTTCAGCAAAGCCTGAGGCCGTGCCTCGACGCAGAATGTTGCGGGCATCCTGAAATGTTCGGGTGTCCCCGCTCGGATCGACAACCAGTTCGCGTTGACCACTCGATGCACGAGGATACTCGCCGTACAGCGCCAGACACAAGGCATCGAGCATGGTCGACTTCCCGGCACCCGTATCTCCGGTAATGGCAAATAGACCCGCGCCTGCCAATGGATCAGCAGTCAGATCAATATCGAAGGCCGTCAAGCTTGCGAGGTTGGCGCCGCGGATGGCAAGAATACGCATGGTTCAAGCTTCCGTTGCGATACGATGGAAGACGTCAAGATGAGCGTTTGTCGGCTGCGCGTTGTTCGCGCGCTCGAAAGCCAATCGAAACAAATCCTCAGGCACACGTTGGGCGAGACGCACAAATGGATCCGCAATTGGAACTTTCTTTTCACTTTCCAATGGCGTCACACCGAGATCGACGATGCGCAACGGGAACCCGCTGGCGATGCGTTCGGCTTCAGCGCGGAAACCTGCGCCAAGACCCGCACGCGCGAGGCGAACCTGCGCAAATGGCTGTTGATCGGCCGGCAGTTTCGGATTCAATTTGAGGGCTGTCAGATGGTCGCCGAGCTCTTCGAGGCGGACATCGCCTTGCGCGGGAATACGGATAAACGGCACCGTCCGGACCAAACCAACGTGCTCGACAGTGACCGCGCTGCCATTGAGCGTGACGATCGAGACACCGTGTTGATAGCTATGCTCTGTCGCCGACAAAGGCAGGATTGAACCGCAATAGCGGATCGTCTCGCAACCGATCGTCTGAGCTTTATGTAAATGACCCAGGGCAACGTAAGCCGCACTTTCGGGGAACACCGTGCTTGGCACTGCGTGCTGGCCACCGACCAATATCCGTCGCTCCGCTCCTTCAGATTCAACTGCGCCGGCAACGTGCAGATGCCCGGTGACAATCAGGGGCGCGCCGGTCAGGTTTGGACGTGCGGCGTCATAGAGTTCTTGATAGAGGGCCTGAAGCGCCCGCGCGATCGGCTGCGCTTCATCGGCTACGCGGGGCAGAACCGGCAGGCACGAGGCCGTTGGGTGTGAAACCGCCAAGACTTCGGCGGCAATCTTGCCTCGCGCATTGCGGAGCGGAATGAGATGTCGGGCTGCATCAAGTTTGCCGCCTGGACGACGCACACTGCCAACCACGTGAACATTCAGTGCATTCATCAACGGGCGGGGGGCTTCAAGGCGACCAGCTGAGTCATGATTGCCCGCGGTGATGATGATGCTCATTGCGGGGCGTGCGCCATGCAACCGCGCCAAGGTCTCATAGAATATCAGTTGCGATGCGCCTGAAGGATTTGGGCTGTCAAAGATATCGCCGGCGACGATCATCGCGTCGATGTCGCGTTCGGCCACCAAGGTCACGATTTGATCGAGTGCGGCGCGATGTTCCTGGTCACGCCCAAAGCTCTTGAGCGTCTGCCCGATATGCCAATCGCCAGTATGTAAGATGCGCATCGTACATCCCCGAAGCCGGTCTCGGCGCGACAATAATTGGCACCGTTGCAGCAGAAACCTGAAGTCGCGTTTGTCGAAACACGACCATGCCGGCATGGTCGTCACCACGCCGCGACCTCGGAAGCTTTGCACGATTCGCTTAAAATCTGGTGCGTTTCGCTAGCCAAAACATGGTTTTGGCGGTCGCGGGCACGTTTTTTCTGTGCCGTCTTGCAGTAGAGATTGCGCTCCAGGAACCGGCAACTTGACGCTTGCGATCTGCCATTTCTGCAGGACCGATCAGACCGCTCTGTTGAGCATGCAACTTGCCAGCTGTGGATCCCGCAGCCAGTGGTTTGGACCAGCCAAGTGCAGATGATGACCCTACCACGATGGCGTTTTCGGACCGTAACCCGCGCGCCGATCCGCCGCCAGCATCGCGTTGAGCCTGGCGCCGC
>JAYSUN010000730.1:0-6997 GCA_043719045.1 Hyphomicrobiaceae bacterium
GCCCACATGGAAGATTACGCGCAAACCGAGTTCACCGATCTCAAGGTCTGGCTCACGTCAACGACCGAACAATGGGCCGTGATCGCCGTGCAAGGTCCGTCTGCGCGCAAAGTCCTCGCACCTCTGATGGAAGACGCCGCCGTTGCGGACATGCCGCATATGAGCCTGCGCGACGTCAAAATCTGCGGTGTGCCGGCACGCCTGTTCCGCGTCAGTTTTACCGGTGAGATGGGCTTCGAAATCAACGTGCCCGCTGGTTACGCTCGCGCCGTGTGGGAGGCCGTGTGGACCTCGGGTCGGGCGCACGGCATGACGGCCTACGGCACCGAAGCAATGCACGTACTCCGAGCCGAAAAAGGCTTCATCATCATCGGGCAGGAGACCGACGGAACGGTGACCCCCAGCGACCTCGGCCTGACGCGGCTCGTCAACACGACGAAGCCTGACTTCGTCGGCAAGCGTGGCTTGATGCGACCGGATCTGGTCAAAGCCGATCGCAAGCAGTTGGTTGGACTACTGACCGATAATCCCGAGACCGTCCTGGATGAGGGCGCACAGATCGTCGCGTTCGAAAACCCGCGCGCGGGCACATCAGCGCTCGGTCACGTGACGTCATCGTATCGCAGCCCGGCGCTGAACCGGTCGATTGCTCTGGCGCTGGTCGCAGGCGGACGGTCCCGAACCGGTGAGCGCCTTTTTGTGCCGATGCCAAGCGGGGCCATCCCCGTCACCGTTGTCGGCGAGGTCTTTTATGACGTGAAGGGAGCCTGCCTGAATGCTTGACCTCACGACGGCGCGCGCACCCTTTCGGCCACCGTGGCCGCAACAGCCGAGCGGAAGCGTCACGCTGTCCATCGCGCCGCTCGCAAGACGCTGTGTCGTTCGGGGCGAAGCTGCGTGCGTGCCTGCAGGCCGTGCCTTTGGCCTCGAGCTGCCCCGCACGCCGCTGCAGGTCGCGCGCCTCGGCACCAAAGCTGCACTTTGGCTGGGACCAGACGAATGGCTCTTGATTGACGAAAGCGAGATGCAATCCGCCGAGGGTTTCGCGTCGATTCGCGCAACTCTGACCGGTACGGCAGCCAGTGTCGTCGACGTCTCGGAGCGCCAAATCGGCTTGCGCGTCGCCGGCGCCAACGCGGCGCAGTTGCTCAACGTCTTTGTGCCGATTGATCTGGCGCTGCTGGTGTTTCCGATCGATGCCGCGGCGCGAACCATTTTTGAGAAATCTGAGATTGTCCTGTGGCGCCAGGCCGAGACAGTCTTTCATATCGAGGTCTGGCGCTCCTTCGCGCCTTACGTCAGCGAGCTCATGACGACGGTCCAGGCCGAATTGGCGGCGACGTAAAACTTCAGCCCTGTGACCGTATACCAGCCCGCGGAAATCATGACTCTTTCCGCTTGGGGGCTGCGGGCTGGCATTCTCTTTTCTCGGCGCGCGGCCACCAATCCGCACAAGTCAGTGTTGGTGCGGACTGGTCTACGCGCCACTTTAAACGACGGCAGTGACCTCGATCTCGACTTTTGCGCGGTCTTCGATCAAGGCTGAAACTTCAACCGCCGTCATCGCTGGAAAATGCTTACCAAACACCTGCCGATAAACCGCGCCAAGTTCCTTGCCGCGCGCGACATACTCTCTCTTGTCGGTGACATACCACGTCATGCGCGCGACATGGTGTGGTGTGGCGCCGGCTTCGGCCAGCACGGTCACGACATTGCGCAAGGCTTGCTCCGTCTGTGCGATGAAATCGTCGCTGTCGAAGGTCTGCTGTGCATTCCAGCCGATTTGCCCAGCCACAAACACCAAGCGGCCATTGGCTGCGATGCCGTTGGCATAGCCTCGCGCCGGCACCCAACCTGCGGGCTGCAGAATTTTATGAATCATGCTGAGCCTCTGTTTTGATCGTATCGTGACGCAGCTTAAAGCGCTGGATCTTGCCGGTCACAGTCTTGGGTAGTGATTCACAAAACACGATCCGGCGTGGATATTTGTACGGCGCGATCACCGCCTTGACGTGATCCTGCAGGGCCTTCGCTGTTGCAGCGTCAGGTGTGACGCCTGGCTTCACCACCACGTACGCCGCGACAATCGAGCCCCGATTCTCATCCGGTGTGCCAATCACCGCGCACTCTGCGACATCCGGATGCGCCAACAATGCGGCCTCAACTTCCGGTCCCGCAATGTTATAGCCGGATGAAACAATCATATCGTCGGCACGTGCGACGAAGCGAAAGACACCCGACGCATCGCGGGTGAACGTATCTCCCGTCAGATTCCAACCGCCGCGAACGTAAGTTGTTTGGCGGCTGTCAGCGAGGTACCGGCAGCCAGTCGGCCCACGTACAGCGAGCATTCCAGCTGTGCCGTCGGCCACCGGCCGCAGATCCGCGTCGACGATGCGAGCCTCATAGCCGCCAACAACTCGGCCCGTTGCGCCAGCTTGCGCCGAGCCCAGCCGGTTCGAAATGAAGATATGCAGCAACTCGGTTGCACCAATGCCGTCGAGCATGGGTTTGCCGGTTTTCTTGACCCACTCGTCGAACACCGGTGCGGGCAAGGTTTCCCCAGCCGACACCGCAATCCGCAACGACGACAGGTCAGCACCCTGGTCCATCGCGGCCATCATCGCGCGATACGCCGTCGGCGACGTAAAACAGATGGTGGCTTTGTAAGTCTCGATAATTTTGATCATGTTCGGCGGCGTTGCGTTTTCAAGCAGGGTTGCGGTCGCGCCGAAACGCAGCGGGAAGATCGCAAGACCGCCGAGACCAAACGTAAACGCGAGCGGCGGAGAACCGACGAATACATCATTCGGCGTCACCTGCAGAACCTCGCGCGCATAGCCATCGGCGATCATCAACAGATCGCGATGAAAGTGCATCGTCCCCTTCGGCTCACCGGTCGTGCCCGAAGTGAAACCCAAGAGGGCCACGTCATCACGCCCCGTTTTTACAGCGTCGAACCGGACCGGTTTATCGAGCGCGATGCGGTCCAGTTCCGCATCATGATTGGATGTGCCGTCAAAGGTGACGACGTGCTTCAGGAACGCGCTGGTCTTGGAGCATGCAGTCATTTCATCCGCCAAACGTGCATCCGTCAGAGCCAATGAAGTTTGCGCTTTGTCGACGATCTTGGCGAGTTCGCTCGACCGCAACATGGGCATCGTGTTGACCGCAACGCCACCCGCTTTCGTGACCGCCAGCCACACCGCGACCATCGCTGGATTGTTGCCGGATCTGATCAAGACACGATTGCCCGGCACCAGCCCAAAGTTCTCGACGAGAGCATGCGCCAGCCGATTGCTCCAATCGGTGAGCTCCTTATAGGTGCGGCGGCGGCCATTGCCGATCAGCGCGATATGATCCCCAAAGCCTTTCGCGACCATCCGATCGGTCAACTCGACGGCCGCATTGAGATACTCTGGATATTGAAACTCCGGCAGATCGAGCGTGAGATCCGGCCATTGCTCGAACGGTGGGAGATGGTCGCGAGCAAATGTGTCGACGTGCGCGGTTGGGCCAAGCTGAATGGGTCGCAACAGCGATGCCGCAGCCATCGGCTCCGGTGATGACTGTGCGCGCGAAAACCACTTCTTGAACATTGGTTGCTCCCAAGTCGACCCCGAGTGCATAACCGTCACGGTAAAACCGCGCGGCTGACGCTGCGTCCGTCTCAATCACCCTGGAACTGCGGCTTCTGTTTCGATACGAACGCATCGTAAGCCCGTCGGAAGTCGCGAGTTTGCATGCAAATCGCCTGCGCTTGCGCTTCCGCCTCGATGGCTTGATCGACCGACATCGACCACTCCTGATCCAGCATTGTCTTGGTCATCATGTGTGCGAACGTCGGCCCACTCGCGAGCTGTTGTGCATAGGCAATAGCGTCCGCTTCCAACGTCGCCGCAGCCGTTATCCGATTGTAAAATCCCCACCGTTCGCCCTCATCCGCGGTCATCGTCCGTCCGGATAGCAAGAGATCGGCGGCACGACCTTGGCCGATGACACGAGGTAACATGGCGCATGCCCCCATATCGCAACCGGCCAGACCCACGCGGGTGAACAGAAACGCGGTTTTTGCGTTGACGGTGCCAAAGCGGATGTCGGCGGCCAGCGCCATCATGGCGCCGGCACCAACGCAGATCCCGTCGATAGCGGCGATCACTGGCTGCGGACATTTGCGGATGGCTTTGATCAGGTCGCCGGTCATGCGTGTGAATTGCATGAGGCCGGTCATGTCGCGATCCAGCAGCGGGCCAATGATCTCGTGGACATCGCCCCCGGAACAAAAATTGCCTCCGTTCGAGCCGATGACAACGGCCTTGACGCTGCGACCGAGAACCCCACCGCGCGCCAATTCTGTGAATGTATCCCGAAGCTCTGCATAGCTCTCAAAGGTCAGAGGATTCTTGCGTTCAGGACGTGACAACGTCAAAATGGCCGTCGCGCCATCCATGCGCCAATTGAAATGCTTCGGTTGAAACGCCGCCATCTCAGCTCTCCTTGCCTGCATGTTTCGTGTGCCGATCAAGACTGTCGAGCATCATCTGCGCGTGTTCGGCTGAGACATCGGCGAGCAATTCTGCGACCCAGACCTCGTGCGCTTTGGCCATCTCGGAGAACTTGCGCGCACCCTCACGCGTCAGGCGCACAAACGTTGAGCGCTTATCATTGCTGTCCGCGATGCGGATCACGAAACCATCCGCAACCAGACGATCAATGATGCCGGTCACGTTGCCATTGGAGACGATGAGATGACGCGACAGCGCAGTCATCGTCATCCCGGACTCCTGACGATAGAGAGCAGCCATCACGTCGAAGCGCGGCAATGTCGTATCAAACTTGACCCGGAGCCGCTCGCGCAACTCAGCCTCGACACCCCGCGTCGTGCGCAACAACCGCAGCCACAAACGCAGCTTTTGCTTTGTTGCCAGGTCAGCTTGCACCGCGCGCCTGGGGTTTAAAGTCATGACTCGCCGCCTGATATTGCGATGGCTTGACCGGTCACTGAGCGGGCGGCCGGCGTGCACAGCCAGTCTATGGTGTTTGCCACTTCATCAGACGAAATGATCCGGCCCTGTGGGTTCGACTTCAGCAGATCCGTTTTCGCCTGCTCAACGGTGCGTCCAGTCTTAGCCATGATGTTCGCAATGGTCGCCTCGAACAGAGGCGTTTCAACGTAGCCCGGGCAAACCGCATTCACCGTCAACGGCGTTCGTGCATACTCTATCGCCAGAGACCGCGCCAAACCGACGACGCCGTGCTTGGCAGCAACGTACGGCGCGACATACGGATAGCCCTTGAGACCCGCCATGGATGCAACAAAGATGATGCGGCGCAGCGGTATTTCATTGTCAGCTTGTGGTCGCAGGACGTCTGCAAGGGTGGCCTGCACGGTCAGGAAAGTGCCGGTCAGGTTGACGTCGATGATATCTTGCCAATGCTTCTGATCGGTTCGATTGAATGGCTTGCTCATTGCGCCACCGGCATTGGCGATGACGATATCGATGGGGCCATGAGTTTTGCGCGCGTGCTCGGCCAGCCGAGCGCACTCATCGACTTTGGTAACATCGGTGGGGCACACCGTTGCGCCTGGCAGTGAGGCTGCAACGGACTCCAGCGCCTCGCGACGACGTCCCGCGAGCGTAATCACAGCACCTTGCGCTGAAAAGCGCGCAGCCGCGGCCGCCCCAATGCCGGTGCCGCCACCGGTGATGAGCACATGTTTGCCTGTGAACGCCGCCATCACACCTTACCCGGTGACAGCTCAGGCCGATTCATCAGACGCAGCATCTGATCGCGCCCAGCAAGATACGGCGCCGGCCAGTGCGCCTGCGAAGAACCCGACTTCGCGGCCGCATGCAGCGTCCAATACGGATTGGCAAGATGGGGACGCGCCAAACAACACAGATCCGCCCGCCCCGCCATCAGGATCGAATTGACATGATCGGGCTCAGTGATGTTGCCGACGGCCATCGTGGCGATGCGGGCCTCATTGCGGACGCGATCTGAGAACGGAGTTTGGAACATGCGGCCGTAAACGGGGCGCGCTGAAATCGATGTTTGTCCGGCGGAAACGTCGATGATGTCGACGCCCGCGTCACGCAGCAGCCCTGCGATGTGGACCGCGTCTTCCGGCGTGATTCCGTCGCGGCCAACCCAGTCATGGGCCGAGATGCGAACGGATATTGGTTTTTTACTTGGCCAGACGGCGCGCACGGCATGAAACACCTCGAGTGGGAAACGCGCCCGGTTGGTCAGTGAGCCGCCATACGCATCGGTGCGCCGATTGGTCAGGGGAGTGATGAACGCCGACAACAGATAACCATGCGCACAGTGCAGTTCCAGCATGTCGAAACCAGCGCGTTCAGCCCGCACCGCTGCTGCGGCGAACTGATCTCGAACACCCTCCATTTCGGCCCGCGTGATCTCGCGTGGCATGGCGTTGTTCGGCGACCATGCCACTGGCGACGGCGCAACCAACGGCCAATTGCCGGCCTTCAGCGGCGCATCCATCTCTTCCCAACCAATTTGAGTCGAGCCCTTCGCGCCGGCATGGCCGAGTTGCAGGCAAATCTTGGATGACGTTTCCGTATGGACGAAATCAACGATGCGTTTCCACGCCGCCTCATGTTCTGCGGTATACAGACCTGTGCAGCCCGGAGTAATGCGTGCGTCAGCTGCGACGCAGGTCATTTCTGTAATGACAAGTCCGGCGCCGCCCTTGGCGCGCTCACCATAATGAATGAGATGCCAATCATTTGGCGTACCGCCAGCAGCCTTGTACTGTGCCATCGGTGACACGACGACGCGGTTGACGAGTTCCATTCCACGCAATCGAAACGGCACGAACATCGGTGCGCGCGTCGCGGTCGGCGCACGGCCGGTTGCCTGGGTATCGAACCAAGTTTCAGCGCTCCGAAGCCAGGTCGGATCGCGCTGTCGCAAGTTCTCGTGGCTGATCCGTTGCGACCGCGTCAGCAATGAATAGTTGAACTGGACA
>JAYSUN010000074.1:0-6281 GCA_043719045.1 Hyphomicrobiaceae bacterium
GGCGACAGCGCGCTCGACTGGACGCTGAACCTGCAGCCGATTGCCCGCAGCCTCACCTTGATGCACCGCCGGGATGACTTCCGAGGCGCGCCCCACTCGGTCGAGCAGATGCGTGGGCTGGTCCGCGACGGCAAAATGAAATTGCTGATCGGGCAAGTCACCGCGCTGAATGGCACGGCCGGCGAGCTGCAATCCGTGACGGTGAAAACCAAAGATGGTGATCAACCGTTGGCGGTCAATCGCTTGCTGCCGTTCTTTGGGCTCACCATGAAGCTCGGGCCCGTCGCCAATTGGGGTCTGAACCTCCATGAAAACTTGATTTCGGTCGATACCGAGAAATTCGAGACCAATGAGAAAGGCATCTTTGCCATCGGCGATATCAACACGTATCCTGGTAAACTGAAGCTCATTCTGTCCGGCTTTCACGAGGCAGCCCTCATGTCGCAAGCCGCCCACCGCCTGATCTACCCAGACAAGAAACTGCTGTTTCAATACACCACCTCATCGTCGAGCCTGCAAAAGAAGCTCGGAGTTAAATAAGACGCGCCGCCCAGGAGGCTCATGCCATGCAAGGTTTTCGCATTCTGAAACGCCGCCGTGCGGTTGCGGCTGATCTGGTGGCGCGTTTTCGCGACCTGCCGGTCGCCAACGTCAGCGATTGCATGAGCCGGATGACCGCGGCTGGCCCGCGCCTGCGGCCGATGCACGGGGGTGGCGTGCTGGCTGGCCCGGCACTCACCGTACGGGTGCGGCCCGGCGATAATCTGATGCTGCACAAGGCGTTGGATCTGGCCGTCCCCGGTGACGTGGTCGTCTGCGATGCCGGTGGCGATCTGACCAATTCGATCATCGGCGAATTGATGACCTCCCATGCCATCAAACGTGGCATCGCCGGCATTGTCATCAACGGCGCCATCCGTGATTCAGCCGCCATTCGCGCGGGCAGCTTTCCGGTCTTTGCAGCCGGCGTTACCCATCGTGGCCCGTATAAGGACGGCCCCGGCGAAATCAACACCCCGATCGCCATTGACGGCATGATCATCGAGCCGGGTGACCTGATCCTCGGTGATGACGATGGTTTGGTTGCGGTTCCGTTTGACGCTGTCACAACGGTGTTGCGGGCGACGCGAGCCAAGCAAGATGCAGAGGTCAAGCAGATGGCCGAAATCGCCGCCGGCACGAGTGACCGCAGCTGGATCGACGCGCGCTTGCAACAGCTCGGCTGCGTCACCGAGGGCTGAACCGAAACCATGCTTGTAAGGAGCCCCGCAAATGATCGCCACTGCACCCCTGTCCGCCGCTGAGTGCCAAGACCTGGCAACGGCGCTCGTTGCTGCGCGGAAGCCTGGCGCGCCACTGCTCGCAACACCCGCGCGGATCCCATTGTCTAACGATGATGCGTACCGGGTCCAAGATGCTGTGATGGCCAAGCTCGGCACGCAGGCCGCTGGTTGGAAGGTCGGTGCCGCCAGCCCAGCTGCAGAGCCAAACTGCGCGCCGATTTTCGCGGGTCTGATCCATGCAGCAACTGATCCCGTGCCCGGCGTTGCCGCAACCGGCGTCGAATTGGAGATTGCGTTCCAGTTGGCAACCGGATTTGCTTTTGCAACTCAGGCGCCCACGCGTGCGGCCGTCGAAGCGGCCATCGGGTCCGCGCATATCGTTCTCGAGACCTGCGCCGCGCGTCTGGCCAGCGGGATGCAGGCGCCTGAGCTACTCCGTTTGGCCGACAATGGCAGCAACCACGGTCTTGTCATTGGCCCCGAAGTCAGAGACTGGCGCAGCATCGACGCCAAGACCCTTAACGCTCGCGTCGAATCCAATGGCGTCGTCATTGCCGATATCACAGGCGGACACACACATCCCGACCTGATCGGCCTGCTGACTTGGCTGGTCGGCCATTGCGTTACACGCCGCGGCGGCATCCCGGCCGGCACCATCGTCACCACCGGCTCCTGGTCATCGATCCGCTTTGCCGAGACGCCGGCTGTGATCCGCGCGACCTTAAGTGGCCTTGGCGTATTGGAGACCCGGATCAGCCGCGTTTGACGCCCTGCGCGACGCACCATAGAAGCGGGCTTGACCGAGTGTCGCGGCGTGTCGCGTTGGTGACCGGACGTATGTGCTGTGCGTGCAACCCGTCGTTTCCGTGAGGCATGGCTATGCGGCTGCAGGACTTGATCTTGGCAACCACTGCGACTGTGGCAGCCGGTCCTGGCGATGGCGACATTTCCGGCCTGACTGTAGACAGCCGCGCGGTCAAGCCGGGCATGCTGTTCGCGGCTCTGCCGGGCTCAATTGTTGATGGCGTTAGATTTGTGCCTGCAGCGGTTGCGGCTGGCGCTGCCGCGGTCCTGGTTGCGACTACGGCCGAGGTCACTGTGCCTCAGCATGTGACGGTCATCCGCGCTGATGAGCCACGCTTGGCGCTGGCCAAACTTGCAGCCAATTTTTACCCGCGGCAACCCAAGACCATTGTTGCGATCACTGGCACCAACGGCAAAACGTCAATCGCCGAATTCACCCGCCAGATCTGGGCAAGTCTCGGCCATAAAGCTGCGTCCCTCGGCACCATCGGCGTCGTCAAACCGGATGGGGCAGTGTATGGCTTACTCACGACGCCGGACCCGATCACCCTGCATCAGACGCTCGATGCGTTGGCGCGAGAGGGCATCACCCATTTGGCGTTGGAGGCCTCATCCCACGGCCTCGATCAATTCCGCCTCGACGGTGTTCGCCTCAGTGCTGCAGGCTTTAACAACCTCGGCCGCGATCATCTTGATTATCACCCGACAGTCGAAGCTTATCTGGACGCCAAGCTGCAGTTGTTCGAGCGGCTGTTACAGCCGGGGCAATCGGCGATCATCAATATGGCCGACGATGATGCGTCTGAACGGGCTTGGAGAGTTGCCATCCTGCGTGGTTTGTCGGTGATGAGTACGGGCCTCCTTGGCGCCGATCTCAAACTCGTTGCCGCGACGCCGTCCGGCTTTGAGCAAGACTTGAGGATTGACTATCACGGCCAGGACTTTCATGTCCGATTACCATTACTTGGCACCTATCAAGCGTCGAATGCACTGGTTGCTGCCGCGTTCGCCATCGCCTGCGGCGAAGTCCCGGGGGCGGTCATTGACGCCATCGGAAAACTCGCCGGCGTCAAAGGCCGGCTCGAAGTTGTCGGCCACCACAACCAAGGCATCGCCGTTGTCGACTACGCCCACAAGCCCGAAGCGCTCGACGCCGCGCTTGAGGCGCTGCGCCCGTTCGCCTCCGGAAAACTCATCTGTGTGTTTGGTTGCGGGGGCAATCGGGACAAGGGCAAACGCCCGATCATGGGCGAGATCGCTGCGCGCAAAGCCGATGTCGTGATTGTCACCGATGACAACCCACGCAACGAAGACCCGGCCACCGTGCGTGCCGAAATTCTCGCGGCAGCCAAGGGTGCCATCGAAACCGGCGATCGCGCCGAGGCGATCCGTGCGGGCGTGGCCATGCTTGGCCCCGGCGATGTTCTGCTGGTTGCTGGAAAAGGCCATGAAACCGGCCAGATCATCGCCGGCGTCACACACCCATTCTCCGACCACGACGTCATCGCCGCCGCTATCGCTGGAGCATAAGCCATGACCGCACTCTGGACTTGGGACGCACTTTTCACGGCAGCGGCGGCTCAGGCTGACGGCACACCGGAGACCGCGATCACCGGCTTCTCCATTGATACGCGCTCAATCCAATTGGGCGAAGTTTTCGTGGCACTGAAAGATACACGTGATGGCCACGACTTTGTCACGGCTGCGTTCCAAGCCGGGGCCGCAGCAGCCCTCGTCTCGCAGACCTATCAGCGCAAGCCCGGCGACGGCCCGCTCCTGCGCATCGACGATCCCTTGCGAGCCCTCGAACGCATCGGCATCGCTGCCCGCGCGCGTCTGTCACCCAACGCGCGTGTGATTGCCATCACGGGCAGCGCGGGCAAAACCGGGACCAAGGAGATGCTCCGCGCCTGCTTGTTGCCTTTCGGCAAAACCCACGCGCCGGTCAAATCCTTCAACAATCATTGGGGCGTGCCGCTCACTCTCGCGCGGATGCCGGCCGACACTCACTACGCAGTCATCGAAATCGGTATGAACCATGCGGGCGAGATTACGCCGCTGAGCCAAATGACCC
Organism: Hyphomicrobiaceae bacterium; assembly: GCA_043719045.1. Classification (GTDB taxonomy): domain Bacteria; phylum Pseudomonadota; class Alphaproteobacteria; order Rhizobiales; family Hyphomicrobiaceae; genus JABFRJ01. The sequence goes on from JAYSUN010000074.1 coordinate 4,162, forward strand.
GCGCGCATATCGCCATTATCACCAACGTGCTGCCCGTCCACATCGGCAATTTCGCAGACGGCGAGATCGGCGTTGCCAACGCAAAAGCTGAAATCTTTGCGGGTCTGGAGCAAGACGGTACGGCGATCATCCCGCGGGACAGCGTCCACTACCATCGCCTCTGCCAACAGCCCGATGCAATGGGCGCGTCCGTTGTCACATTCGGGTCGGATGACCGCGCTAATCTTTGGGCGCGGAGTATCGATCAGGGTGAGAGTTCGAGTCGGGTGATGACCGCGATAGGCGCCAAGGCGATCGAATACACCCTCAGCGTACCCGGGCGGCATCTGGCCGAGAATTCGCTCGCCGTCGTGGTGGTTCTGGATTTGCTGGTCCTGCCGCTGCCCGAAGCGCTTGCGCCCCTAGCCCACATCGCAGCCCCGGCTGGTCGTGGCGCGCGGGCAACAATTCGCTTGGCGCTCGGCCCCATCCTATTGATCGACGAAAGCTACAACGCCAATCCAGCGTCGATGCGTGCGGCACTGGCTGTTCTGGCTGGCGTCCCGCGCGACAAGTATCCCCGCCGCATCGCCGTCCTCGGCGACATGCGCGAGCTGGGTTCTGACGCCCCTAGGTTCCACCGCGAGCTGAAGGACGCCGTCATCGAGTCCGGTGCCGATCTGATTTTTGCTTGCGGCGAACACATGCAGCACCTGATGGCCTGTCTCGACCAAGGTCGGGTGCGCTGGGAGCCGACGTCCGCCACTCTTGCGCCCAAAGTTGCCGCCACGTTGCGTGCGGGCGACGTGGTTATGGTCAAAGGTTCGCTCGGTACCGACATGGCGCCTATCGTTGCCGAGATCCGCGGGCTTGACGCCACGGCTCAGGCGACTAAGGCGTAGTGCGGATGCAAACGGGGCAGGTCCGGTCGTCGACGGGCAGTGGGGAAACGCAGCATGCTCTATGAGCTCGTGAATTTCAGCGACCAGATCGGGGCGCTGAACGTGTTCCGCTATCACACCTTTCGTGCGGCCGGCGCAATCATGACCGCGTTGCTGTTCGTGTTCCTGTTTGGCCCGGCGATCATTGATCTGTTGCGCATTAAACAAGGCAAGGGTCAGCCGATCCGCGAAGACGGTCCAAAATCCCATTTCGTCAAGCGCGGTACGCCGACGATGGGTGGGCTGATGATCCTTGCGGGTGTCACAGTCGCGACCCTGCTGTGGGCCAACTGGAAAAGTCCCTATGTCTGGATCGTCCTGTGCGTCATGCTCAGCTATGGCTCGATCGGCTTTTACGATGACTACCTGAAAGTCACCAAACAGACGACATCGGGGTTCGGCTCAAAAGGTCGACTTGCCCTTGAACTCCTTATTGCGGCCCTCGCGACCTTCGCTTTGATGCGGCTTGATAAGTCGAACCTCTCGTCGGCCCTGACCTTACCGTTCTTCAAGACCGTGATCATCCCGCTCGGCGCCTACGTGTTCGTCATGTTCGGCATGATCGTGATCGCGGGCTCGGGCAATTCGGTAAACCTGACCGACGGCCTGGATGGTTTGGCCATTGTCCCCGTCATGATCGTCGCGGCCACGTTCGGCATGATTGCGTACCTCTCCGGCAATGTTAAATTCGCATCGTATCTCCAGATTCACAACGTCGTCGGCGCGGGCGAACTCGCGATCATCTGCGGGGCCTTGATCGGGGCCGGCCTTGGTTTCCTTTGGTTCAACGCGCCACCCGCCATGATCTTCATGGGAGATACCGGCTCGCTCGCCCTTGGCGGCGCGCTCGGCACCATTGCGGTGGCTATTAAACACGAAATTGTACTGGCTATTGCGGGCGGCTTGTTTGTGCTTGAAGCTCTCTCCGTGATTATCCAAGTCGTCTCTTTCAAGATGACTGGTAAGCGTGTTTTCCGGATGGCGCCGCTGCACCATCACTTCGAGCAGAAAGGCTGGCCCGAGTCGACCGTTGTCGTACGCTTCTGGATCATCTCAGTGGTCCTGGCCTTGCTGGCTCTGTCGACCCTCAAGTTGCGTTAAGCCGAAGTTCCCCGGCCTGAATAGCGAACACGCCCCGCTTTCCTGATGCGCTTCAAACAGTTCCGTGAAATCTGACGCCCGCGAATGTACCCATGGAGT
>JAYSUN010000731.1:0-6979 GCA_043719045.1 Hyphomicrobiaceae bacterium
ATTGATGATCACATCGATGCCCCCTCAGTGGCTCAGAGAGACCCGAGAGCACTGGTATCTATCTGGCTCGGGGAGGTTCAACGGCTGTGTGGCGCCAAACCTGAACACCATCGTGCTGAATGATGAGCGTCGCTCAATCGTGTGCTTGATAAGTCTTGCCGCTCAAAGGGCTCTGCGTGCGCAGGGCGGCAAGATTTCAAGGGCATATTTTGAGAAACTTGATAGCCGGAAGAACTTTGCTTTGTCGCTGCCAATTGAAGGATTTGCCACCGTCGCGCGGCGATGGCTCATGCTTCTTGTCGATGAATGCGCCGAAGAAAGAGGGCCATGGCCACTATCGTGTCCAGCGATGGCCGCCACAGTCAGCGCAATAACTTCCGCTTACAGCCCGGCAACCGCGGATCGCTCAGCGCCATCATGCGCTTGATCCCGATGGGTAAGCTGCCGGACCGCGAACGACCCGTGTCCTGCGAACGGCACCGGAGCATCATCGAGCGTCGCGCTAAGCCCCTGCACGCACTCGCCCGCCCGGCACCGGACCGCCGTATCTACTTGAGTTCGACCATCATCACATGCGTGGGCGTGTCGCCGATATTTTCACCGATGTGCGTCTGGGCATCCGACCACATGACGTCACCGGCCTTGAATTCGCGGACCAGAACTTTGCCATCAGGCAGGATGATGCGGCGCTTGAACGGGCCAAGTGCAACCAGGATGAACGCAGGATGGCGATGCTGGTGTGTTTTCTCGCCCGGCAAGTCACGGTACTCGAGCACACGCACCTTTTCGTTGTCGATCTTCGCCTTATACTTGTCTCCATCCGTATGGGTCGGATCCTGAGCCGAAGCCGCCAAAGTCGACGCGACGACGATCGCAAGGGTGATTGACCAGGTTTTCATGACCGAACGCTCCTATCGGGTTTACACGTCACTGCGGGTTCACCTGCCCACGCAGAATGCTCGTGTTGGCGACCGCTCGTGACCGCCGCAGTAGACTTGAAGAGTAGACTTGAAGGCTTGACTGTCAGGGTAGACCGATCGAGGTTGACGTCACCGACATGGATAATTGAGCGACTGAGTTTGGAATAGCCGCAGAACCGCGGAATCGGGCCGCTGATTTGCAGAACCGCAGCAGTTGCACCGCGATGGGCCATGGCATGTATGATTGGAACAATCTGAAATACTTAGTGGCCGTTGCGCACCATGGCAGCACGCTGGCTGCTGCTCGCGCCTTAGAAGTCAACCAATCGACGGTGCAACGGCGTCTCGCTGAGCTCGAGCGCCAATTGGCACATGTGTTGATCGAGCGGCAGCAATCGGGCTATCGGCTGACGGCACTGGGTGAGGCGATGCTCCCGCATGCCGAGAGCGTCGCATCTGCCGCGAAAGCTTTCGAGCACCACCTGCAAGATGCACTACGCAGCAACAATGGCGTCGTCCGCCTGACCTGCCCTGAACCGATCGCCATTCGAATGGCGCAGTCAGGTCTGCTGGATCGCTTCAGCGCAAGCTACCCCGGCATGAAGATCGAGTTTGTCCTCAGTGATCGATACATCGACCTTACCAAAGGCGAGGCGGACGTGGCTCTGCGATCTGGCGACACGGACGACGGCGTGCTGGTTGGCCGCAAAGTGGCGGATTCCATCTGGGCGGTCTACGCGAGCAAAAGCTATATCGCCCGGCATGGCGCGCCGAAATCTCTTCAGGACCTTCGCACCCTGCCGCTGATCACTTTTAGCGAGTCCCTGAGCAAGCACCGCCTTGCGGTATGGTTACATGAGTTTGCTCCGGACGCGAGTTTCGTTGCTCGAAGCACCAGCGTCCTTGGACTGGTCTCAGCCGCAAAATCCGGAATCGGTGTTGCGATGTTGCCGATTGCCTTGGGTGATGCGGAGCCGGATCTGGTTCGGGTCCTGCCGCCAGTGCCTGAACTCACGCGGCCATGGCGCGTGCTGTGCCATCCCGACCAAAGGCACCAGTGCCGTGTCTCGGCGTTCTTTGATTTCGTACAGGCCGAACTTGCTGCGTTGAAGCCAATTCTGACGGGGTGAATGCCTGCAGAAGCAGGGTTTGACCACCGCACCGCTTGCCCCACGGCCACAACCTCACCCAACATCCAACTCGATCCACGCCGGCACGTGATCGGAGGGTTTTTCCCAAGTGCGGGTGAAGCGACCCATCGCCAGCTTCGATCGAGGCACGGCCTTGAAAAGCCGGTTCCGCCATCACATTTCCAGGTGGTCCGGGCCCCTCTGGCGGTTCTCCTAATCGCGATGTCGGACACATACAGCCTTCCCCCAGCGGCGTGGCCGACGCTGCGGTTCGGAAGGCACGGAGGCAGACCTATGTTGACAGCAAACCCGATCCGCAGTTCTCGATTCCAGGCGACCCCCAGGTGCCTCCCGCTAGACCATCGCGCGGATGGCACCGAATACGACCGTTGACGCTGTCGTCGGACCAATTCTGATTGGTGTCGATGTGTTCGACGTGATGTATCGCGCCCGCACCAAAAACATGGCCATGCCGAGACGACACATCGACGCCGCGGCTCACATCTCCACGCGACAAGGACATCGTCAGGTGATCCGTTCGCGCGTCATTTAATCTTGCAACAAACAGCCATAGCACCAACTGGGCGTTGTGCCAGAACGTAAACTGAATCAACCTTTTCATTGAAAGGAGGCCGTCATGGGATTGTTCCTCTGGCCGGCAGCAGTACTGCTATTTCTATTCTGGTCGCTTGCGGCCTGGGTGATGTTCGGCCTGTCGGAGTGGGCTGCAGGCCTCGTCAGCGGGGTCGTTGGCGGAGTTCTCTCAGCCGAATTGGGGCCCTGGGCTGCTTGGCTGCTGGGCAGCCTCGGAAACATCATTCAGTTTGGCGTTGTCGCTGTCTGGGCAATCGTCAGCCTCTTGATTTTTGCCGCGCCGCTGTGGCTGCGCCGTCAACGTCGCGCAGGCCGCATTCCGGAGACCTATGCCCAAGGCTACGGGTTTCAAACCAACCCTGCGAACTATGACCGCGGCAAGCGCCGAGACGATGACGATGACGATGATGACGATCATCGCCAGGAGCGTGGCAAAAAGCGGCGCGACCGCGACGCTTGGCAGCAACGCGTCAATCAAAGTTACGCTGAAGTCTCATTTCTGCGCGATGCGGCCCGAGACTTGGTTGGCAAGTATCGCCACAAGAAATCGAAAAAGAAGTGGGATGACTGAACTCACCAATGGCTGAACCCCGACCGACAGAAAAACTACGGCAGGCCGATCTGTTGCGTGTTTCGATAGGAACTATCCCATGATCCGCAGCGTGATCGCGTCAGTCTGGGCTACGACGGTGTTGGCTGGCATGGGCGCGGTGACGCTGGCGGAAGCGAAAAATGTTTGTAAGGATGGCTATATCACCTCTACCGGAAACGTGCCATCCGCCCAAAGATCAACGGCAGAAGCGAATGCCATCCGGGCTTGGCGGCGGGGGGCTTCGGCGACGGTTCCAGAGGCCGATCGCATTGGTGAGAAGCCGAACGTCAGATGCGTACAAGATCGCAAGTCTGGCACTTGGCGCTGCTTTGTCAGAGCCGGACGGTGCGCAACGGGGTAACGTTTCGGCGCCCTCACCCAACATCCAACTCGATCCACGCCGGCACGTGATCGGAAGGTTTTTCCCAAGTGCGGGTGAAGCGGTCGATGCCGGAGCGTACCAGGCGGTCGGCCGCTTGTGGCGAGAGCAGGAGGTGATCGATGCGGATGCCGTTGTCCTTCTGGAAAGCGCCGGCTTGATAGTCCCAGAAGGTATAGACCCCCGCTCCCGGATGGCCGGTGCGGATCGCATCGGTAAAGCCGAGGTTCAGCAGACGCCGGAACGCCGCCCGGCTCTCTGGCTGAAACAATGCGTCTTCCATCCAGGCCGCCGGCGTCTTGCAATCGATCGGTTCGGGAATGACGTTGTAGTCGCCAGCCAGGATCAGCGGCTCTTCGAGCGCCAGAAGGTCTTGCGCGTGCGCCTCTAAACGTTGCATCCAAGCGAGCTTGTAGGCAAATTTCTCGGTGCCGAGCGGATTGCCGTTCGGCAGGTACAGGCCGCCCAACCTGACGACGCCGGAACCGGTCGATATGACGGCCTCGATGTAGCGCGATTGCCCATCGCTGTCGTCACCCGGCAAGCCGCGACGGACATCCTCCAGCGGGTGCTTCGACAGAATCGCGACGCCATTGAAGCCTTTCTGGCCGTGAACCACGACGTTGTAGCCGAGCGCTTCGATGTCGGCTGCTGGAAAGCCCTCGTCGATGGATTTGATCTCCTGCAGGCAAACGACATCCGGGTTCGTCTCCTTGAGCCAGGTGATCAACCCTTCGATCCGGGCTTTGACGCCATTGATATTCCAGGTCGCGATACGCATGTCAGGTCCGCTGGTTAAGGTTTTGTTAGGGATGAACCACGTTTGATGGGAGCACGCCAGCGCTGGATTTAGCCCCCGGCAAGGGCTTTGAGCTAGTTTGGGCGGATGACCAAACCACCCTTTCTCCGGTCAGGCGCCCTGGCTCATCTCAGGGCCGCTGGCATGCATGTCTGGCTCGTCGTGCGTCACCTTGGTGCGGCCGCTCGGGTGCTGATCGGTCATGTCATCGCGGCCATCCTGGCCATCGGCGTTGTCTTTATGGAGTGGGGCTGGCGGCCGTTGGCGGCCTTGCTCGGGCGCTTGGCCTACTTCAAGCCGATTGCAGCGCTGGAAACCTGGATCCGCAGTTTACCGCCTTATGGCGCGCTGGTGCTGTTCGGATTACCGTCCGTGCTGATCTTACCGTTGAAGTTGTTCGCCTTGTATCTGATCACGCACGGCTTCAAATTCGCGGCCGCCGGACTGTTTGTTGGCGCTAAAGTTGTCGGCACGGCACTTGTCGCCCGGATCTATCAACTGACCGAGACTGCATTGATGCGGATCATATGGTTCAAGCGGGCGCACGATGTCATCATGCCATACAAAGCCGCGCTGGTGGACTGGGTGCGGGAGAGTGCGGTTTGGCGGACCGGCCGCGTTGTCAAAGCCCGTGTCAAGCGCGCTCTGCGCCCTTATGTTCTAGCCGCTAAAGCCATGCTGGCACTATGGCGCCAACGGCTGCTCGGGCGCTGATGCACCATCCGAGCCTTTAGCGTCAGCGGAAATTGTACGGGATTTCGTAGGTTCGCTGCGCGGCGGACATACCGGTGGGCGGGGGTGGCAGTTTGATCCGCCTGACCGCGTCAAGCGCTGCATTATCCAGCTTGTCGACGCCGCTCGATTTTGCCACCCGCGCGAACGCCAACGCGCCGTCGTCGTCGATCGCGAAGGCAATTTTAACGACACCTCGTGCGCCCGCCTGGACGCCCTTGGGTCGATTCTTGCTAAGTGCTTCGACCACGCTCTTCGCATAGCTTTGCACAACACCAGGACTTGCCGCAGCTTCGCCTTCGCTCGCACGCTGTTGGTCAACGGCCACCGCTGCTGCCCCACCTTCGGGCACCGCGACCATGGCGGTCGATGCCTCAGGTTTGGCATGCTCGGTGGAACGCTCCGCGTCCGCAGGCTGGACCTCCTGGGCCTTGTCAGCCATCGGAGCTTCTGGTCGTCGATCCAGTTGCACGGCCGCATCCAATTGAGCCGTTTCGGGCGCGGGTTGGGCTGTTGGGCGGTCGCGCAAGGCTGGACTGTCCGTTGGCGGCACAGCATTGGCACCTGCCGCCACTGCCACCGGCATCCCATCGTTGAGCGCAACTTCGGCCGGTGCCATGCTGCCGGTCGCCACCACGGCTGCCTGCCGGCTTTCCATCACGCTTGAGGCAACCAGTGACACCTCGATACTGATAGCGTCGAGATCAAGACCGCCGGCTCCGTTCAGGCGCTGATGCGCTGGCCATGTCATCGCCACCAGCACGCCAACGTGCGCCGCGGTTGCAAGAATTGCGCTGACGGCCATTGCCCAGATCGAATGGCGGCGCGCTCCAGGTCCTGCGCGCAACGCATCCACAGCCACGGCAAGCACCGGCCCGGGCACTCCATCGGCTTCGATGGCCGTGGTGCTATCAGGCAGAGCGGTTGGTCTCACAGATCCCAGCATTCCCATCGCCGATTGCGGCTGCTCCCCGATTGTAATGTTGTTACATTACAGGCACACGTCTAACCTTAATTGTTGCGCCTGTCGACCAACAGCCTTGCGCGTGGTTGAGTGCCCTGCATATGAAACATTATAACATCCAAGGCAATCCTCTCCGCCGGAGTCGTCCATGTCTCAAGCATTCACCGCGGTGGTCGCGACCAAATCGACCGTAACAAGATCGTCCATGGCCCTGTTGGCGGTTGCCATGTCGACACCCTCAATAGCGCAAACGCAATTGCCGAGCATCACCGTCACGTCACCCAGTCCGATTGTCCGAGCTGAACCGGCACCGAACCCGCCGGCAGCCGTTTCGCAGCCCGCACAGGCACCCAAACAAGCCATTGCTCCCTCGGTTGCAAAAAAATCTTCACCCCCGCCACTGCCCGCTCCCGTCGCAGCCGCCCCCCAACTCCCAGTGACGACTGCACCGATTCCCGGAACATTGCTGGTTGTCAACGATGTCTTCGCACCGATAACTGTTGTGCCGGATCGTGAAATCCTGGCGAAACAAGGTGCGACGATTACGGACACACTGCAAACCAAGCCGGGCATTGCGGCGTCGACGTTTGCGCCCGGTGCCAGCCGCCCGATCATCCGTGGGCTCGACAATCACCGCGTCCGGATTCAGGAAAATGGGGTCGGCTCTCACGATGCATCGGCGTTGTCCGAAGATCACGGCATTCCGATTGATCCCAATGCGGCCGAGCGCATCGAAGTCATCCGTGGGCCTGCGACATTGCGCTATGGCTCGCAAGCCATCGGCGGCGTCGTGGCCGTCGAAAACAATCGCATCCCGACGTTGATTCCGAGAAACGGTTTTTCAAGCGAGGTCAAAGGCGGTTTTAACT
>JAYSUN010000732.1:0-6965 GCA_043719045.1 Hyphomicrobiaceae bacterium
CGCGCCAAGTAAAGAGTATCGGCGCGCGGGGCTGGCCGGGTGGCCGCGCGCCAAGTAAAGAGACTACCAACCCGCAGGCCCCAGGAGCAAAGAGTCAAGATTTCTGCGGAACGTCGCTCTCGGCCATTTGCCTCAACCCGACGCTGATCTCGGCCCACCATCATGACCACGACGTTCGCGGCGACTGGCGCAGCAAACACCCGTCAACGGCCAACCTCCGATCTGCCAACTTACGATGTGATCGTCGTCGGCTCCGGCGCGTCCGGCCTTGCAACGGCCGTGACCGCGGCGCACCTCGGCCTTGATGTCCTGGTCTTGGAAAAGGCGGCCGTTCTCGGCGGCACCAGCGCGTGGTCGGACGGCTGGCTCTGGGTCCCGCGCAATCCACGCGCAGTTGCAACCGGCATTGTGGAATCCCTCGATGCGCCTCGCGCGTATCTGAAAGCTGAACTAGGCGACGCTTACGACGACGCGCGGATTGCCATGTTTCTGGAACAAGCGCCGCGCATGGTGACATTCTTTCTCAAGTCCACGTCGCTCGCCTGGATCGACACCAATGCGATGCCTGATTTTCACGACACACACCCGGGCGCGCGCAGCGCGGGTCGAGCCATCTGTGCAGCGCCCTTTGACGGCCGGCGCCTAGGCGGACGCATCAAGGATCTGCGCCCACCCCTCGATCTGATTTCGCCCTGGGGTATGGGCATCGCAACTGGCGCAGATATGCGCCATTTCCACGCGGCCCTGCGCAGTTGGGACTCGTTCAAGTCTGTCGCCAAGCGCGCGTTGCGACATTGGCGTGACCGCGTGAGATATGGCCGTGGCATGCACCTCGTGAATGGCAATGCTTTGGTCGCGCGGCTCCTTAAATCTGCCGACGACTTGAACGTGCAGATCAAGACGCAAGCTCACGTCGTCGAACTGATTCAGACGCTGGGTCGCGTGACGGGCGTGCGCTGCAGCCACTCCGGCACAACCTATCAGCTGATGGCAAAGCGGGGTGTCGTCTTGGCGTGTGGTGGTTTTCCACACGATCTCGCCCGCCAGACAAAGTTGTTTCCGACCGCGCCAACTGGCTTTGAATACAACGCAGCCTCGCCGTCAACCAACACCGGTGACGGTCTGCGCCTTGGCGAGCACGTCGGCGGTCAGGTGCAGACAGGTCTGACTCATGTAAACGCCTGGGCGGCAGTGTCGCAAGTCCTCCGACGCGATGGCAGCATCGGCCTTGTCCCGCATTTGACGGAGTGCGCCAAACCCGGCGTGATCATGGTCCGCAGTGACGGTAAACGGTTCACCAATGAGGCCAACTCGGCCCATGATGTGATGGCCGCTTTGTTCGCGGCAACCCCGCCAGGCTTGCCCGCAAAGGGCTGGTTGATTTGCGATACGACGTTCCGGGACAATTATGGCCTGGGCCGGGTCCGCCCGCGTCCCTTCCCGATCAAACCCTGGATCGAGAATGGGTATCTCAAGGTCGGGGCCAGCTTGACTGAACTCGCGGTCGCTTGCGGCGTCGATCCCGATGCACTCATGCAGACCATCGTCAACTACAATCGCGGCGCTGCCATCGGCGACGATCCCGACTTTGGCCGTGGCACCAACACCACAAATCGCGTCAATGGCGAACCCGCTCGCGGTCGGCTCAACCCATGCCTCGCACCCATCGCGCAGCCGCCATTCTATGCCGTTGCGATCACGCCTGGCAGTGTCGGCACCTTTGCCGGCCTGAAAACCGATGCTTATGCGCGCGTCTTGGACGCCACCGGCACAAGCATCGACGGGCTCTTCGCAATCGGCGATGATATGTCTAGCATCATGGCCGGCCACTGTCCCGCAAACGGCATTGCCCTGGGCCCAGGCATGACCTTCGGCTACATCGCAGCCCATGCCATAGCCGAAATCGCCCTGGACGGGCCAAGTGGCGCTTGACGACACAAGGCTGGCTTCAAAATCCATGGCATTCCATACTTTGCGGATCGTTGATCCACGCACCGGCAAGACCTCGGCGCGCAACCTCTCGGATCTCGAAAGCAGCTCGGGATGGACTGAGGCCGGATTGGCTGAAACGCAAGTGGCTGCGTTGGTTTGGGTATTGAGGGGGATCGGCGTAGGGAGTAGGGAGTGCAGCGCAGGTGCTGCGCCCCGCATGTCTGCGACCCGACACCTTGAGTTCGACCCATGGCTCCCTCGCCTTTGATGTCCGTCATGATTAACGCCGCGCGCAAAGCTGGGCGGAGCTTGACGCGTGACTTCGGCGAGGTTGAGCAATTACAGGTCTCCGTCAAAGGTCCGGCCAACTTCGTCTCGGCCGCCGACCATCGTGCCGAGGAGATCATCTTTCAGGAATTGTCCCGGGCTCGACCTGGTTATGGGTTCGTCATGGAAGAGCGAGGTCATGTCGATGGCGCTGACAAAACCCACCGCTGGATCGTTGACCCGCTCGACGGCACCACAAACTTTCTGCATTCAAATCCAATCTTCGCTATCTCGATTGGCTTGGAGCGCGAAGGTCAGGTCATTGCTGGGCTGATTTACAATCCGGTGCTCGACGAAATGTTCATGGCCGAGAAGGGCCGTGGTGCCTTTGTCGCCGATCGTTCGGGTCGCGATCGCCGGCTGCGCGTGGCCGCTCGCAAAAATCTCGACGATTGCTTGATCGCGACGGGCATCCCACATCGTGGCCGTCCGAACCACGAGCGCTTCCTCAAGCAAACCGCCGGCCTGATGAAGGAAGTGGCTGGCCTGCGTCGAACCGGTTCAGCCGCGACCGACCTCGCTTGGGTGGCAGCCGGCCGCTTTGATGCCTACTATGAGCACAACCTCGGCTCTTGGGACATTGCAGCCGGCGCCGTCATGGTCCGCGAAGCCGGAGGCTTTGTCAGCGACGTCGATGGCGAACAGGAATTCCTGGAGAAGGGTTCCGTTGTTGCTGGCAATCAAACCGTTCACCGCCATCTGCTCGAGTCATTGCAGCGGACGGTGTGAATTCCGACCCCATCAGCCACCGAGCCATTCTATCACTTGTATGAGATTGCTCCGCGCTGCGGACACTGTGTCAGCGCCGGCCGGTCAAAGCTGTGCTGGTGAACGCACGCTTGCCCGCCTGATACCAATCAGCACAAACACTGACGTGTGCGGATTGGTATCCGCGTGCGGGGCTGGCCGGGTGGCCGCGCGCCAAGTAATAAAGACAATACCAGCCCACAGTCCCCTACGGGAACAGTCCCCTACAGGAAACAGTCATGATTTCTGCGGGCTGGTATTACAGCGATTGCCCTTCAACTTCGCGGGCAAGTTCGTCGTGCATGGCCTTTGCGCCGTCCCAATGCGGATGGACTTCCATCAATTTGCGCACCGCTGCGAGTGCCGCCTTCTTTTGCCCGACTTCCTTCAGAATTTGGGCCAGCCCATCGAGTGCCTTGAAATGGTTGGGATCGAGCGCCAATACGCGGCGGAGATCGCCGAGCGCAAGTTCGATGTTGTTGTCGGCAAAATGGACGTAAGCTCGGCGGTTCCAGGCTTCCGCATAGTCAGGCGCAAGGCCGACCACGGCATCGAGCAGCCTCAAAGCCAAGGGAGTTTTTTTGGATTGCGAAGCTTGCATGGCGCGATCCATCAACACCGCCACCGTATCACTGCCGGAATTCAACCAAAGCCGCTCAATGCTGGTGGCTACGGCTTTCGCCGAGGCGTCATCATCGGCCGTCGCCAGCAGCGCATAAAGATCAGCCAACGCCTTCTCACGCTCGGCCGGAGTCCGCGGCTGCAGGACGGCAATCGGCGGCGGGCCTTTCTTGGCGTTGCCAGCTTGATTGCGCGCATTCGGCATCCCGGGAACCGGTGCCGCAGGTGCCGCTGATTTTGGCGCCCCTTTGTCAGCCGGTTTATCCGATTTGTCCGCTGGTTTCTCACCAGCTCGTGGGGCTTGCTGCCGCCCTTCCGGCGATTTCGACGGGGGCAGTTGGTCGGTTGGCGGGTCGGCAGTCTTCGACGTCTGTGCCAGTACCGTGGAGCTTGGCCCAAGCAGGATGAGGCCCATCGCGAGGGCGGACCACGAATTCAGGCAAGAGCGCACAAATGACATGACGCCAGCATAGCCCAGAGGCAGCCAGCGTCAACGGTCAACCAGTATAAATTTTACGCGATCAGCGCGGTGCCGAGATCATCGCAGCACTGGCCCCCGGAGTCGGCTCAGCCTTGGCGGGCTTTGAATCGCTTGTCGGTCTTGTTGATGATGTAGACCCGGCCCTTGCGCCGCACAATCCGGTTGTCGCGGTGGCGCTTGCGCAGCGATTTCAAGGAGTTGCGAACTTTCATAACGAGCGTCCCGCGTGGTCTTTGCATCTGGTTCGTGCCATCGAGTCTGGCGCAGACCAGCTGCCGGAAATAATGATCAACGTCTGGTGGGCGCGACAGGGATCGAACCTGTGACCCCTACCATGTCAAGGTAGTGCTCTACCGCTGAGCTACGCGCCCTCCGTCCGTTCGATCCGCCCGGTTGCTAACTAGGTGGCCACCAGCTGACGCGGGGCCGTCCGGTGTTTCATTCGGCAAGAGAGTTGGGTCCAAGACGTCACCCGCCCTCGCAACGAGGCTCAACACCTCGATGCGCGGCTAGGTGGCGCTTCTGTAACGGCACTGCGCAAGTCCTGCAAGGGGGAAGAACAGGTTTGTGGTCGCAGGCGGGCGATTTGGTGGTCAGGCGGGCGTAGTCAACGCTTCGTATTGGCTTGAAACCTCAATTCCTCCTCGCGCCCGTTTGAACCATTGCGCTCCGCGCCGAGCCCTAAGGCGGTAACCCAATCAACCGTTTCAATTTGCGCAAGGCAGCCTCTGGTCCTTAGACTCTCCAGTCTCGCCACATGCACGCGCATCGGCACGGGCATTGGACAGCGCCGATGAATGACAACGTCTCAGCTGATGCCGACGCAGACGACGACGTTTGGCTGCAGGGGCCGGCCTTTGAGGTTCCACCCGAAGTACCAACCTTCGAAAGTGGCTTGGTCACACTGGTGCTGGTCTTGCTGTGCGGCAACTTGCCGGTAGTCGTGCTGCATCAGCTGGCAGGCCTGAAAACGCTACCGATCTGGCCGGTCTATGTGGGTCTTTACGGTTTGGTTGGCGTGTTCATCGTGTTGCGTGGTGGTCTGGCCATTCGCAATCTGTGGGCTGCTGCACCGGTCATGTTCGTGTCACTCTTGCCGCTGCTCTCGACGTTGTGGTCCGAGACACCGGTCGAAACAGCCTTACAGGCTATGACCCTCGCTGGCACGACGCTGGTCGGATTTTATCTTGCAGCAGCTCTGCCCGCCTTGCAGACCCTGCGACTTTTGGCGATTGCAGCAACCCTCGCGCCACTCCTCGATCTTCTGACCATCACGCTGCTACCGAGTATCGGCGTGCACACAGACGGGCCTTGGGAGGGAACCTGGAGGGGGCTGCACGATCAGAAAAATGGGCTCGGCGCCTTTTGCGCTCTGCACATCCTGATTTTGCTGACTTACGCTCGTGCGCTTGAACGCGTGCCGAGCTTTGTCGTTGCCGCGCTGGTCCTCAATGTCATTCTGTTTGTAGCGGCCAAATCGACGACGTCGTGGCTTTCCGCAGCTGTTTGCATTCCTCTGGTTCTGGCGCCGCGGTCCATTTTACGTCTGTTCGGCAAAGTTGTGCCTCTCGGCATCGCTGCGCTCGCAGTCCTGTTCTTGGTCGAACCCGAGGTGATCAGCAACATGTTGCAGGCACTCCCGGCCCTGGTCGGTAAAGATTCGACTTTGTCGAACCGGCTGCCGGTGTGGGAGGTGCTAGCGCCCTATCTCGAGGCCGCGCCTTGGCTCGGATATGGCTACGGCGCCTTTTGGACGGAGGCCATGATGCCGAGAGAAGTCTTCATGTCCAGAATCTACTTCTTGCCCGGTTCAGCTCACTCCAGTGTCATTGAGATTCGGCTCGGTCTGGGCTGGATCGGCTTTAGTGCGATCGTTTTGCTGATGAGTCACACGGTCATATCGCTCTGGCTGGCCGATAAATCTGACGCCCTGATGGCCCACGGCAATCCAGTTCTGCCCTTTGCCCTGGCACTCCTTCTATACTTGTTGATGCAAAGCCTCACCGAGAGTGTGCTGCTTGCACGCAATGAATTAATCTGGGCTTTGTTTGTCTGGCTCGCGACATCGCTCAGCATGGCAGCACGTGAGCGAGACCGCTATCCAGCCGCGTCAGACGATCGTTTCTACGACGACACCCATTAACCTTACACAGCCCGGACGCTGCTGGCACACGCCTTGCTCTGATAGATTGCGAGCACCCACCCCTCCCCCTCAAGTGCGCTAGCCTGGACTGAGAGCCACAGATGACACTGTCCGCCCTACTCCCTGATTGGTCTGCCCAGACGCCGTCCCTCTGGGGCAACCAGCCCATCAAATTGCCACACACACTCCACACCTCGAAGCTGTTTTCGCGTGACTCATTGGTCGAATTGATCGAGACCTACCCACGCACTCACTATGCCCTGATCCATATGGGCGAGCAGAAGGACCGCCGTCAGTGGCGCGAAGGTGAGATCGGCGGCCTGCAGGGCGCACAAGTCTTTGAGGCTATCCAGAAGGGTCGTATGTGGCTCAATCTGCGCGATGTCTCGAACTTGGACCCGCGCTTCAAAGTCATGCTCGATGAAATCTTCGACACGCTGTCGACACGTCTGCCGGGGTTTCACGCGCCTCGCCGCAGTTGCGGGATTCTGATCTCGTCGCCGAAGGCTCAGGTTTACTATCACGCCGATCTGCCAGGTCAGCTGCTCTGCCAGATCGAAGGCACCAAGCGCGTTTATCTGTATCCGGGCACGCGCCCCTTCATCAGCCACGAAAACCTCGAGGATATCGCGTTGTTCGACATGGAACTCGATGTTCCGTATCAGCCTTGGTACGACGAGCACGCTCAAGTCCAGACTCTGCATCCCGGTGAAT
>JAYSUN010000733.1:0-6953 GCA_043719045.1 Hyphomicrobiaceae bacterium
CTTGCGCGAAGCCGCCAAGGCGCTGCCAAAAGGCTCGGGGCCCAAGAGCTTGATTGTGATTCATGACGATCTCGACAACTGCGGTCAGGATGTCTGCGCGGCCCTCGGCGATATTCAAACCGCGGCCCCTGGCGTGGTCATTCATGCTGTCGGCCTTGGACTGAAAGGGGACGATGCGCAGCGACTGCAATGCCTCGTGAAGCCGACCGGCGGCAAGCTGATTGATGGCCAGAATGCGGCCACGATTCTGGCGGCTATCGAAGAGGTTGTGACGTTGGCCAGTTTATCGGGGCCCAAATCGACAACACCCACGGCCCAGGGAAAGGCGGCGGCTCCGTTCGTCGATACAGCCACTGCCGCGGCCGCACCACAACCTAAGGCTCAAGTGGGGACACGGATCCCCTTACGTAAGGACGGGCCATCCGCGCTTCGTGTCGCCACCTTACTCGGACCCGCGCAGCTGCCGGAGCCGCGCCCTGTCCAGTGGACCTTGAGGCGGACCGGTGACACGCCAATCGTCATTACCGAGACCGGACAAGACATCTCAGTGCCGCTGCCACCTGGTGAATACACAGTCGACGCGCGCGATGGCGTGGTCAAGGCTGAGAGCGCCAAGGTCACCGTCACGGCTACGGGAGAAACCGGCTTCGATCTGCCAATCACGGCAGGTGTTGTGCGCATCTCCGTACCCGTCGCAATGCTCTCTTCCGGGACCGTTTCTATGCTCGAAGATCAAGGCCCTGGCATGACTGCAAAACCGGTGGCGGCAATCGCAGCTGTGGATCTGGTGTCTGGTTTTGCGCTGACGCCCGGCAAATGGATTGCACGCCTGACAGAAGGCACGCAATCAGTCGATCGATTGATTGAAGTGAAGCCAGGGGCAACGGTCGATCTCGGGGCAGTCTGGCCGTTTGGACGACTGCAAGTGACCGTGGCCGGTGAGTTGGCCAGCAGCCGGTTTCCGCCGGTTGTCGAGGTGTATGAGGATGATCCTGACGCGCCGCGCGGGCGGCGCGAGGTGACGCGGTCCGCATCGTCAATGCCGGAACTGGTTTTGCCAACCGGGACCTATGCCATTGTTGCGCGGCAGGGAGCGATCGAAGCTCGGGATCGGGTGGTCGTCAAGGGTGGCGAGAGCGTGAACAGAACGCTAACGCTTGCCGGCACACGGCTGACCTTGCTGTCGCGTCTGACGGGGGCAACTGCAGCATCGGTCTCGAATGCCGACGAACCCGTGTCTTACAGGATCGAGCGTCTCGACGTCGTACCACCACAAATTTTCGCAGCCAACCGGCAACCCGCCGAATTGGATTTGCCGGCGGGCCGCTATCGCATTGAAGCCCGACATGGTTTGGTCAACGCGCGGGCCTCGCGTGAAATCACTGTCACAGCCGGTCAAGCGACGACGTTGACACTGGAACAGCAGGCGGGAACGCTCCGTTTCGAGGCGCCGGCCAGTTTCACCGGCGATCTTTTGTGGGAGGTTCTCGACGAGACCGGCCATCCACTTTGGAGCACCGCGCAAGCCAGCCCACGAGCGACGCTGCAAGCCGGGCGCTACACCGTCCGTTTGGAATATCGCGACAAACGGCTGGAGCGCCGCGTTGAAGTACGAGCGGGCGAGACCCGATCGATTGATTTGCGCGAGTGATGATCATGACAGCCAACCCGTACGAGCAAAATCTGAACCGCAACGCGGCCAATTTCCAGGCTCTGACGTCGCTCTCATTGCTTGAGCGATCAGCCGGCATCTGTCCGCATCGCGTTGCAATCTTGCACGGCACCGTGCGGCGAAACTACCGCGATTTTTAGGGGCGGACACGCCTGAAATGTTGGAAGCGCACTATGGCGTGCCAATGACCGCGGCAACACTCCACGCCATCAACCCACGCCTCGATGCCTTTACTCAGCAGCCCGCGCGCGTTGCAGACCAACGAGCGCAAGGGCTGCGTCAACGGCCTTCTTGCCCGCGTCGGACAAAGGTGCCAACGGCAGGCGGCATTCCGGCGACGCGATCAAGCCCAACCGCCACGCGGCATATTTGACGGGCGCTGGATTGGTCTCGACAAACAAGGCGTCATGCAGGGGCATCAGGTGATCGTGTTGGCGCAGAGCCGCCGCGTAGTCACCGCGGGCGCAAGCAGCCTGAAACCCCGCACATAACCGTGGTGCCACATTCGATGTCACCGAAATGGCACCAACACCGCCATGTGCGTTAAAGCCAAGTGCGGAAGAATCCTCGCCCGTCAGTGCAATGTATTTGTCGCCAAGCAACTGCCGATGTTGAGATTGGCGAGCGACGTTGGCGGTCGCATCCTTGATGCCAACCACATTCTTCAAACCGCACATGCGGGCAAAAGTCTCCGGTAGGATATCGACAACGGCGCGCCCCGGAACATTGTAGACAATGATCGGCAAATCCACGGCGTCGCTGATCGCCTTGAAATGCAAGTAGAGGCCTTCCTGCGTCGGCTTATTGTAATAGCCGGTCGAATGCAGCACAGCGTCAGCACCTGCTTCGGCCGCAAACCGGGTCAGCATAATGGCCTCATCAGTCGAGTTTGAGCCCGCTCCCGCGATCACCGGAACCCGCTTTTTGGCAGCCTTGATGCAGAGCTCAACCACTTCCATATGTTCGTCATGGCTGAGTGTCGGCGTTTCACCCGTGGTACCGACGGGGACCAGTCCATCCGTTCCTTCAGCGATTTGCCATTCGACAAACCGCGTGAAGCCTGCCGCATCGACTTTGCCATTTTTGAACGGGGTGATCAGCGCTGTGTTCGAGCCCTTCAAGCCCAATACTGTCGATGTTCCGCGAGTCGTGCCGGTCATAGTTACCATCGCTCCCATAGGCCGCGTGGATGCACCCCGTCGCGCTGGCCAGCCCGCCGGACCTGTCGTGGCACCAGGGCTAAGGCAAATCTTGAATGATCCCCAAGAGCTTGCTACCTTAAGGCACAAGCAGGCTCAGAGTCATCGACGCATCGGCTACCAGCTATAGCTGATGTCACAAAAGCTGCAAGATGGGGGGAAGCTGGCTCCGCCGACATAGGAGCTGGGCTGCATGTCGCCGTATTGTTAAGTCACGATAAAATGTGGCTGAAACTCAGGTTCATCTGGAGTTAAGGCGAATTGGGTTGAATCGGACTGCTTGAGCAACTGTCGGACCGCTTGCGAACCTGGACTAGAGGAGGCCATCGTCCTGACTGATCCCCATACCATTGATGTCACCCCTGTCGGGTCACCAACCCCACCGACGACGACTCAGGGCGAGGCGTCTCCGGCTGGTTCGGGATCGGGCAAGGTTAAACCAAGTTTTAGCAGGCATCTCGGACGCAGTAGCCTCGGCGCGGTCAATGCCATCGCAGTTGCGGGCATGGCACTGCTGGGGTTGAGTTATGCCGAGCCGACCGGGTCGCCGATGCCAGGTCCCGTTGCGAGTGAAACCGCGGCGACGCGGCCCCTGACGACCGGCACGCTCCCGGACCAGCCACCGACCCCTGCAACCTCCCGAAACTCCGACAAACCGGCCCAAATTGCTCAAACTGCGCCCGCAATTGAGGCCCCGATCAGCCTTTCGACGCCCAAAGACGCAGACGCTCGATCTCATCAGACCAAGAGCGACGCTCCCAAATCGGAGCCGACCGTGGCCACCGCCACGGTTGAGAAAAGCCCGATGGCGGGGACTGATCCGACGCCTGTGGCCACGCTCCCGCCTGGCCCCGACAGCCCGGTCGTCGCGCCGGCGGAGCCTGCGAGCCCGGCACATCGCCTTCACGTCAAGGAGGCTGAGTACATCGCCAAACTTGACGACCTGCTGGCGTCAACCCGGCAGCTGTCAACCTCGATCGAAGACGCAACGCGGGTGCGCGATGCTTTTGCGGCCGGCAGCAATCTTCCCACAGCTCGATCCATCCGCGATCAGATTTCTGATCCGGTGGCAAAAAAACTGGTCGAGTGGAACATCTTGCGCAATGGTGGTGGCAGCATTCGCGAGGTCCGCAATTTTCTTGCTGAAAATCCGGATTGGCCGAACCGTGACCTGTTGAATCAGCGAGCCGAAGAATACGTCTTCACAACCGGTGGGACCGCCCGGGACATCAAAGCTCATTTTGCGACGTCCGAGCCAAAAACCGCAGTCGGGCGGGCCGCAGTCGCATCGGCGTTGATGGCGGAGCAGGATGAGGCTGGGGCTGCAAAACTGGCCGCACGGGCGTGGCGGGAAGGCGATATTCCAACCTCTTTGGAAACCGGTTTCATCGAGCGTTTCGGCAAACTTTTGAAACCCGAGGATCATAAGTGGCGCCTGGATCGATTGTTGCTTGACGATATCCGTTGGGAAAATGAGCGACGCGACCGCGCGGCCGTGATCCGCCGCATCTTGCCGTTTTTGACTGAAACCGAAAAAGCCAAAGCCAATGCGCGCTTGGCCATCTATCTGCGCGCGCCCGACGCCAACAAACTGCTGGCAGCTCTGCCGAGCGATGCAGCAACGCACCCCGTTTCTGATTGGGGTTTTGCGTTTCAACTGGCACAATGGCACCGCCGGTCGGGCCGTCCGGCTGAGGCCTGGGAGATCTTGAAGAACGCACCCACTGAAGCAGCCCTTGCGGTCAGCCTTGATGATTGGTGGGAAGAGCGTCGACTTGGGGCCTATGAAGCCTTGAAGGCGGGACAGCCGGAGGTTGCTTATGAATTGGTCAAGGCCCCAGGCTCTTTGGGCGTGAACCCCAGCAAAGATGCTACCTTTATGGCCGGCTGGCTGGCACTCCAGCACCTGAAAAACCCGAAGGCGGCTGAACTGCATTTCCGCGGCCTTGAAAAAGCAGCAGACGGACCATTAAGCCGCGCGAAAGCAGGCTGGTGGCTCTCCAGGACATATGAGGCGCTCGGCGACAAAGCCAAGGTGTTGAGCAGCCTGGAGTCCGCGGCGCGGAACGTCGACACCTTCTATGGCTTGATGGCACAACAGATCCTGACGCCCGGCCTGACCAAGTTGACTGTCACGACGCCGCAATTGCCGAGCCCGGCCGAAGCTGACAAGTTCAACGCCCGCGACGCCGTCAAAGCCGCGGTCATCGCGCGTCGCTCCGGTCTTGATCAGTCCGTGACCCGCGCGTTTCTCGGCAACCTGCGCAACACACTACAGTCTGAACCGGAACAGGCCATGATCGCGCATCTGGCTGAAGCGATCGGTGATACGCAGATGGCGGTAAGGGTCGCAAAGAGTGCGGTGGCGCGCGGTTTCAACTTGATCACCTACGCGTATCCCATTCATCCGATGCCGACCTATCAGCCGCTGCGACCACCGCCGGAACCAGCGCTTCTGCTGGGCGTGGCGCGCCAGGAAAGCGAGTTTCTGCTCAGCACCAAATCTGGTGCCGGTGCGCGTGGTCTGCTGCAGGTGATGCCGATCACGGCCAACCACGTTTGCAAGGACTACCGATTGAAGTGCGAGATTGACCGCTTGGGTATCGACCCCGCTTACAATGTCATGATGGGCTCAGCTTACATTGCCGACCGCATGGATGAATTCACTGGCTCGTATGTCCTCACTCTCGCAGGCTACAATGCCGGTCCCGGCCGTGCGCGCCAATGGATCCGCGAGTTCGGCGATCCGCGCGACCCAGCTGTTGATCCGATTGACTGGATCCATCGGATTCCGTTTGAAGAAACCCGCGACTATGTTGTCAAGGTCTTGTCCAATATCCAGATTTACCGGGCTCGACTCGGCGATGAAGCCAACGCCCTGCAATTGATCAAAGACCTCCGTCGCTTTGCCCCCTCGTCCAAGCGCGCCGCCAATGCTGCAACCGCAAACGGTGGGTAAGCGGCCGCAATGAGCTTGGCGCCGACCGGGACAGACTCGCGGCACAGGCCGCCTGTCGCAAAACCATGTGGTCCGCGTTCACGCCAATCCGCGGCGGCCAAAACCAGCCGTAATGCGGCCTGAGGCATGGGCCGCGTGCAAGCCGCGGGGCGCAGCCGTTGGCGCTTTGGGCATGGTCGACCGTGGCGCAACAGGTGACGTCGCCGCAATGATTGGCAGACGTGTTGTCATTGTCCGAGCTGCAGCCATTGGCCGTACGCTATCGCCGTCACTGTCGCCAAGGAGCGATTGCACCAACCGAGGCGGTGGGCCAAAACCATTGCTTCCCGGTGTGCCGGCAAAAAACAGAAGCTGAATGACCTGCCAAAGGTTGAAGAGGGCACCCGGCAGCGCAATCAGAAATCCAACCATGGCAAGGCCCGGTGCCGTGCTCGCAAGTCCTTGCATGGCACCAGTGACGAGTGACAAGCCATATAATATCGCAATCCAGCCGGCACCGCGATTGAGATCATGGGCCCGCTTCAAGGCCAAAACAAACTGACTGTAAATCATCGGCAGTGTCAGCAGGCCAATCGAAATGACAGCGATCCACGGCGTGGCAATCTTGAGCATGAGGGTGACAGCGATCGCATAGACGACCGTCATACCGAGCGAGGCGAGCGCATACGTGAGTCGCCCGATGCGACCTTCCCAGGAGCCGAACAGTTCCACAACAAACATAGTGGCCTCACTCAATGAAGTCGCTGATGTCTGATCGTACGCCTCGCCCGTTGAGGTGAGGTGTAAGCAAATTTGAGTTCCGGTAACGGTGTGTGCTGAAATGGAGCGGAACCAGAGATTCAACCCACCCAAGCCGAGCCTGCCCGCCCGGGTTGACGAGCGACGCTCTGGCGCGGGCATCCTGCGGCTCCGCCGAATTTGAGACCATGGCTCAACGCGCTTCAAGAAAGGCCAATGACGCCGTTTCACGCATGATCGCCTCAGGTGTCCGGTACACGGCTGCGCCGACACGCTCGACCTCGGTGCCAATTTCAGCCTGCAGATAAGCGCCGAGACTGCGTGCGCGCTCGATGATGCGATGACCAACGGCTAATCGCTGAACCTCGAATTCCAATAGCCCCGC
>JAYSUN010000734.1:0-6928 GCA_043719045.1 Hyphomicrobiaceae bacterium
TCCATTGATGTTGCTGGACGTGGATTCGCTGTCATTGGAGCTTCCCGCGCGACGGACGGTGGGACGAGGACAAGATCGATGGTGCGGCCACCGCGATTGGGTTTCGTTGCCAGGTTAGTTGAACTGGCCAACGCGGAGACGACGACGATGTTGGCGGCTTTGGGTGGCATTGCTGCTGCCTGATGCGAGGCATCCAGATCGTGCGCGTCGTCACCTGACGGGACAATGAACAAGACATCCGCCATCGCTGCCATACGAGGCCACACCACTGTTCGGAGAATACCGTTTGTGATGGGCACAGCCACTACGGCGACCCGTGCTGGCGAGCGTGCAATGAACGAGAGTGCCTCGACCCAAGATGCAGCGTCGGCCGGATTTATGCGAATTGGCGCGACCAACGTTGTTGAAAGTTCGACCAACTGATTCGCTATGCCGTCTCCAGAGAATGGTTTGCGATCCTTGTCGACCGCGTCCCAAGCGACGATTTCGCCTTCGCCGTCTCGAGCAAGGCGAGCGGCGATTGCTGGCCGAGTGTAGTCGATGCCGTCGGAGATCAAGGCCACCGCAAAGCCGCGCGTTGGCGCACCGGGCGGGACGTTTGGCTTCTTGACTGTCGACTGGGCTACTGCCGCCGTGATCAGTGTGGTGAAGATTGCAAGGCTCAGACTAATGCGATTCATGCGATCTCCGACTCCAGAGAGACATCCGGCCGCGCAAAGCGTCCTTGTGTTTGCTGGGTAAAAGGGCCGCCGCGGTATGGACGACGGCGACTGCGATCAGAAGCCAAGCGCACAGGCGATGCAGTAGCGTCAGGAAATTCGACCACGGCAAACGTTGCTCGTAGGGTAAGTGTGCGAGCATTGAGAGATGGGGCACTTCAAACAAGCCAAACACTGACGTTGGAAATGGAATTGGGGCTGCCGAAACCGCCAACCAACCTAACATCGGAAGTGCGAAGAGGAGCAGATAAAGCGTGCCATGAATAATGTGCGCAATGCGCCGCCGCCAAAACGGAATGTCTTGCGGCCAAGCTGGAGGGGCATGGCGGGCGCGCCACAAGATACGCAATAGCATCATAACAAAAACACAACTGCCGATCGCTTTGTGTAACTGATAGAGTACCACTGTTGCGTCAAGGCTTAAGTCTACACGCGTGATGATGAGACCGAGTGTGATCACGATTGGCGAGCAGAATGCTACACCCCAATGCAGTCCCTTAGCGGTCCTGGTATAAGTCACATCACGTAGCATTGCGCCCGCACATCGATGCTGGTTCTTTGTCCAATTTCGCAATACCACGCGAGTGTTCAGAAAGGCACCCGATGATATTACGCCTTTTCAGCCGCGCCCAGAATTCAGCAGGCGAGTGAGTCCGCATAATTTTAAACCTCAAGGGCATTGCTTTTGACTATGTGCCAGTCAGTACGCTGCCGCGTGGCAGTTACCGCCAAATCAATCCGCAAGGCCTGATGCCTGCTTTAGAGCTCGATGGTCGTTGGTCGCGCAGTCATGGCGATCATAGAATTGTTGGAGGAGCTTTTTCTTGAGCCTCCAATGTTGCCGCGTGACCCGATGCTGCGCGCCGACGCCCGTTCTTTTGCCCATCTGATCACGTCTGATCTGCATCCGATCAACAACAACCGCGTCCGTCGGGCCAAGACCTATCTGTTTTGCTTTGTCGAAAGGCCTGGATTGGCTGACGCATGTCTCGTGCCGCAGATTGCGAATGCAAGGCGGTTCCAATGCGATCTGAGGCGATATCCGCTGTTGTTGACGGTTGATCAGCGTTGCTGGACACTGGCCGCGTTTCAACGTGCCCGACCGGACGCAATGCCGGACTATGTGAACCCACCAGGATGATCTCACAGCAATCAGGCGTTTGGGTCGTGCACGGTCCCGTGCTAACACCCGCTTCCGCCAAACAGTGAGACTGATATGACCGGCCTGAGCAGACCTGTAGTGACGCGCTTCGCCCCTTCGCCAACCGGCGCACTCCATATTGGTGGTGCACGGACAGCGTTGTTCAATTGGCTCTATGCGCGGCACACCGGTGGGAAGTTCCTATTGCGCATTGAAGACACAGATGTTGATCGGTCAAAACCCGAACACACGGTGGCCATTCTCGATAGTCTGCGTTGGCTGGGATTGGACTGGGACGGTGAGCCGGTGTCACAGATGTCACGCGTTGAGCGGCATCGGGAAATAGCGATGCAGCTGCTCGCCAATGGCAATGCCTATTATTGCTATCTGACGCGCGAGGAAACCGAGGCGTTGCGGGAAAAAGCCAAGGCTGAAAAGCGCCCGCAGGTGATCATGAGCCCATGGCGCGATGCTGATCCGAAGTCCGCTCCCGCGGGTGTGGTCCCATCCGTGCGGCTGCGTGCGGCCCGGGAAGGCGCAACGGTGGTTGATGATCTCGTGCAAGGCCGTATTGAGTTTCCAAATCGAGATCTCGATGATCTGATTATTCTGCGCGGCGACGGGACGCCGACTTACAATTTCGCGGTCGTGGTTGATGATCATGACATGGGTGTCACGCATGTGATCCGAGGCGCCGACCATCTGACCAATGCTGCGCGCCAAACGCAAGTCTATGCCGCTTGCGGCTGGGATACGCCTGCGTTCGCTCATCTTCCGTTGGTTCACGGTGCGGACGGCGCAAAGATGTCTAAGCGCCACGGTGCTCAAGGGGCTGAGGAATTCCGTTCTATGGGTTATCTGCCGGCCGCGTTGCGCAACTATTTATGTCGCCTCGCATGGAGCCACGGCGATGCTGAGGTTTTCTCGACAGCGCAAGCCATCGAATGGTTCGACGTCAAAGACGTCGGCAAATCAGCCGGCAAATTTGATTTCAAAAAACTTGGCGACCTTAACGGCCACTACATCCGCCAAGCCCCAATTGTCGCGTTGATGGAGCACATGGAGAAGGCGTTACAAGGCATCCCGTCGCTTGAAGATATCAAGGCACTGGTTGACGAGAAGGCTCCGCCGCGGGCGGACTTGGCGCTGATGACTGCGGTGAGAGATGTGCGTCCGGACATCAAGACCGGCACGGATTTACTCGTGGCTTTCAGGGCGGTCGGTCATGGTAAGCTTGCAGCTGCAATGCCAAGTTTGCGCGAGCGAGCACAGACTCTCGCTGAGATGGCCGCAGGCGCGCTCTATTTGATTGTTCAGCGACCGATTATGCTGGATGTCAAAGCCAAGGCTCTCGTCGATGCTGACGGCAAGGCTGCACTCGCCGCCTTATTGGAGCGCTTTTCTGTCGTCAATGATTGGACCGCCGCGGCCCTAGAAGCTGTGGTGCGGGAGCATGCAGAGGTATCTGGTACGAAGCTCGGAAAGTTGGCGCAGCCGTTGCGGGCGGCGCTCACAGGGCGTGCCGTTTCACCCCCTGTGTTTGAAGTGATGACTGTGCTCGGTCGGGACGAAACACTGGCGCGCTTGCGCGACCAAGTGTGAGGCGCCGAAGCACGAGCATGGTTTCTTCCCCTCTCGGCAGATGTTTGTTGTTCTTGTTATGTATCGAGCTGTAGTATGCACTATCAGCAGCGGAACGAGCCATGCCCCAAATAACGATCTATACCACAGCACTCTGTCCTTACTGCCACGCAGCCAAGCGGCTGTTGAAACAGAAGGTGCTGGAGTTTCAGGAGATCGATGTCACCGGTCGGCACCAGGAGCGGGAAGCGTTGAGAGTCCGGGCCGGCGGATTGACCTCTGTTCCCCAAATCTGGATCGGTAGCACGCATGTGGGTGGCTGCGACGATCTTTACGCGCTCGACACAAGCGGTCAGCTTGACCGCCTGTTGCTTGCCGGAACTGGCACCCCCACATGATAGTCGCAAAAACAGCCGGGATTACAATGACACTTTCCGCTACTAAGTTTCGTGCTGGTCTGGTGCAAATGTGCGCCACCCGTTCGGTTGAGAGAAACATCATTGAGGCGACCCGTCTCATTCGCGAAGCCGCCGTAGCCGGCGCACAGTACGTTCAGACGCCCGAGATTACGACACTGATGGAAACCGATACGACGAAGTTGATGGTGGCAGTCCGCCCTGAGGACGGCAATCCAGCATTGGCGCACTTCCGTGCACTAGCCCGTGAATTGAAGATTTGGCTGCACATCGGCTCGATGGCCATCGCCGTCGGCGGCGAACGGTTAGCCAATCGCGGCTTTCTTATTTCACCTGCGGGCCTTGTTGCTGCGTCTTACGATAAAATTCACATGTTTGATGTGCAATTGCCGAGCGGAGAGACTTATCGAGAAAGCAAGAATTACCGGCCAGGAAGCGACGCTGTTCTGGCGGATTTGCCCTGGGCGAAATTGGGTATGAGCATCTGCTACGATCTGCGTTTTGCGGGCCTGTACCGCGCGCTCGCTCAGGCGGGCGCCGAGTTGCTGGCAATTCCGTCGTCATTCACAGTGCCGACGGGCAAGGCGCACTGGCATGTCCTGATGCGCGCGCGAGCGATCGAGACGGGTTGTTTTGTTATGGCAGCGGCTCAAGGCGGCGAGCATGAAGTCGGGCGCTCGACCTATGGCCACAGTTTAATTGTTTCGCCATGGGGGGAGGTCATCGCCGAGGCCAATGGTGATGAACCCGGAATCGTTGTTGCGGATATCGATATTGCGAAAGTTGCCGAGTCACGTGGGCGTGTCCCGTCGTTGCAACATGATCGTGTTTTCCAAGTCCGTCAGGCGGCGATCGTGAAGACCGCTACATGATCAAATACAGTCTTGCATGCGATAAGGCCCATGATTTTGAGGCTTGGTTTAAAACCAGCTCTGCTTACGAAGCTCAGCGCAAACGCGGGCTCGTGCTATGTCCCGAGTGCGGCAGTAAGAAGGTCAATAAGGCGTTAATGGCACCCAATATAGTCACGCGCCAAAATCGGAAATCGGAGGCCTTGACGGGGCCTGCGGGAAGTGCGGGTGAAGTCGTCAAAGTGGCGACGCATTTGACCGAGCGCCAGCAGGCCGTTCTCGCCTTGATGCGTGATCTACGCAAAGAGGTCGAAACGAAAGCCGAGTATGTCGGGCCGAAATTTGCCGAGGAAGCGCGCAAGATCCATGATGACGAGGCGCCGCAGCGTGGCATTTATGGCGAAGCCACACCCGAAGAAGCCCGTGCGCTCTACGAGGACGGCATCGAAGTATTTCCGCTTCCAGTTTTGCCCGAAGATAAAAACTGACGGTCTCACCTGTGTATTGTGGTGACATTGCAGGCGCAACACTTGCTGCAGTTTGAATCGGCGTCTAGCGAAAGCAGCTTGAGGATTGCTGTCTGGAGCCTAGTGCAGCCATGACTGATGTTGCGACTCTGCCTTCGACGTTCTTGTACACATCGAACGAGTTGATCCGCGAGCTTGGCATGGCGGTCACCGAGCGAGCACTTGGCATCGTGAGGCGCGGCGGTGTGCGCAGCATTCAAACGTCACCTGACTGTTCGCGCATGACGGCGGTTGTCATCAACGAAGAGCGGCGCGCCTATCACCAGACTATTGCCTTGTCTCGGGCCAGTGGTCACCTAAAGGTCAAAGGCTATTGTACCTGTCCCATAGGCCAGAACTGCAAACATGTCGGTGCCGTGCTGTTGGAGCGGCTCAAAGCATTCAAGAACATTGACGTCCGCACCCCCGCATCGACAACAACGGCATTGTCACCGCCAGAGACCTTTTCTGGGGTGTCAAGATCTCCGTGGATTGGTCTGCAACCGGCCACACAATCATGGCTCGACAGGATTGAAACAACTGCAGCCCCGCTGATGGTACGCTCTGTCAGGGCCAACGCACGGCACTTGCTCTATGTAGCTGAAGCCAAGGCCGATGTGCCCGGCGGCCTGACTGTGCGTGCCGCCACGGTCAGCATCAGCAAAGACGGCAATGTCCGCGATGAACGGGCGCTCGATCCGGAGCATTGGGAGCGAACTCAAAAGCAAGGTGCAAGATATCTGACCGATGCCGATGTTGCCATCCTACGCGATATGGCGTGGCTTAAGTGGCAGGCGCGAAGCCATGCCGCGACCGTCTCGCTACAGCCAGACGCTGCATCGTTGCGCGTGCTTGCCAAGTTGTTGGCAACCCAGCGGCTGCATTTGGGCAGAGTCGCTGGACCAGTGCTGGCTGGATCGGGAGCCGTCCGTGCCGAGCCTAAATGGACCAAACAGGCCAATGGCAATCAGCAACTGATATTCGAACCCCACTTCGGCGCAACCTTTGACGCGGTTATCGCGGTTGATCCGCCGCAGTATTTGCGCGGCTCCGATATTGGGTTGATCGAGACATCGCTCGCATCGAATTTGGCTCTAGAAGTGGCTCGCGCGCCAGCCATTGGTCCTGCGGAAGCAGCTCTCGTCAAAGAATCGTTGGCCAAGCGTGGCAAGAAACAAGCTGCAGCAAAGCAGGAAGCAATAGATGCGGCTACAGGTGAGATTGTTGATTTTCCTCAGGCATTGGTAACGTTGCCACTGCCTGAAGCCGCTGACAATGTACACACGCGGCAAGTATCGCCAACCCCAAAACTGCGCCTGTTCATGGGGCAAGCGAAGCTCAAAGACCGCTTCAAGTGGTACGCGTTAGATAAGATTAGGCATGCAGTGTTACCAGTGCCGTTGGTTCAGATTTCGTTCGACTATGCCGGCGAGGCTGTTGCGCTCCATCAAGCTGGCTCAATGCTCGAGAGGCTCGAGGGCGATACTCTGGTGTTGATTCCGCGCAAGCGGGACGCGGAAGAGACAGCACTCATTCGTCTGCGGAGTACCGGATTGATTGCGCCCGCGCTATCGCTTTTCGACGTTATTAGCGAAGGACCGGGCACTCTGTGGTTAAAGCCAAAGGGTGACATGGACACTCATGGTCTGCTTGAGGAATTCGACAATCCCAGTCGTTTTGTGGCGTTTTCAGCTGATGAGGTGCCGCGTCTCGT
>JAYSUN010000735.1:0-2513 GCA_043719045.1 Hyphomicrobiaceae bacterium
GAATCGCACCGGCCGCTCCCATCGCACCGCCCTCCGTCGGCGTGGCAACACCGATGAAGATCGTGCCAAGAACGAGGAAGATGAGGAACAGCGGCGGCACCATCACGAAGGTCGCTTGCTGTGCCATGTGTGACAGAAACCGGAGGCCCGTCACCTTGTGGACAATCCAGTTCAAGACCGCGGCACTAAACGCCACCATGATGCCGACGGCCATGACCAGAACGACAAAATCAGCACCGCGATATTCGGTCCCAGCCATCGACAGGTAACCGATCAACCCGGAGACGAGGGTCAGTCCGAGCAAAGACGTCAAGCCACGCTCATCGCCGCCCAGCGCCAATCGTTTGGAGCCGACCAGACCAAGACCAGCAATGGCGAGTATGCCGATCAAGCTGAAGAGGATGCCGCCAATACCAGCTGTGAAACCACTGATTAATGACGGCGTCAAAAGCCATGCGACGGAACCCACAGCACCGAGAATCAGCAGCCCGCCAAAACGCGACAGCCAGCTGCGCTCGCCTAGACTTGGCTCCTTGAAACCGACCGCTTCTGGCGGCAAACCAGGCACATATTCCGGCTTAAACATGGTGACGAGAAAGATGTAGAACGCATACAGGCACGAGAGAACCAGACCTGGAATAAACGCGCCTTCGTACATGTCGCCGACGGATTTACCGAGTTGGTCAGCCATGACGATCAAAACCAGCGACGGCGGAATGATCTGAGCAAGCGTCCCGGACGCTGCAATCACGCCCGATGCGACACGCCGATCATAGCCATAGCGAGCATGATCGGCAGCGAAATCAGACCCATCGAAATCACCGATGCCGCGACGACGCCGGTGGTGGCTGCGAGCAGGGCGCCAACGAAGATGACGGCATATGCGAGACCACCCCGGAGGGTGCCGAAGACCTGGCCGATGGTGTCGAGCAGATCTTCAGCCATGCCTGAACGTTCAAGGACCAGCCCCATCAGCGTAAAGAATGGAATGGCCAGGAGGGTGTCATTGTTCATGACGCCGAAGACGCGCTCCGACAACGTGCCGAGCAAGGCCCAGTCCAGATTGATCGTGCCTTTCGACAGTGGTGCCAACTCGACGCCAATGACGAAGAAAAACAGCCCGCACGCGCCCAAAGAGAAAGCGACGGGGTAGCCGAGCAGCAGAAACACGACCAAAGCCGTGAACATGATCGGCGCCATATTGGTGGCGATCCAGGCCATCATAGGTGACACTCCAAGTCGGATGAGGAGGCGACGCATCGACGTCGCAACAAGAGGATAAGCTGTGCGGAAAGGTTGGTTTAGCGCGGCTGCTGTTTCGCGCGCTCCAATTCAATCCGCTCGCGTTCGGCGGCCTCATCGGCAAGGGTTTCGCGCAACCGCTGGGCTTCCGCCTCAGCCAACTCATGGTGACCACCACCCGATGTGTCAGCCAGTTCACCGCGCATGATGGCGATGCGCTTGATCAGCTCCGAGATGGCCTGGAAAAACAGGATCGTGAAACCGATCGGGACCAAAAACTTGGCGGGATAGAGCGGTAAGCCGCCAGCATTGGTCGACTGTTCATTCTGCAACAGCGAGCGAAATGCGAACGGCCACGAGTAGAACATCATGACGATACAAATCGGCATCAGAAACAGCGTATGCCCGACCAGATCGATGACGCTGCGCGTCTTGCGCGACAACAGACTCGACACCACATCAATGCGGATATGTTCGTTGGACTGCAGGGTCCAAGCCGCACAACACAGGAAAACCGCGCCAAACAGCACCCACTGCATTTCCAGAAATGAGTTGGACGACCAATTGAAGACTTTGCGAACCACAGCGTTGAGTGCGCTGATCACAACGGCCAAAAAAATCGCCCAAGCGACCGTCTGTCCGATCGCTTTGGTGATGCCGTCAATCCGACGACTCAACCCGAGTAAGCCTTGCATGCTGCTCCCCTTAAACCCAGCAAAGCATCGCCCGCATGCGACGCCATTTCCCCACTTAACAAAGTTCTATAGACGGTCCACGCCGTGACTTCTAGCGGCGCATCTGCCACAATAGGACAATAAAATGGCGGCGGCTCCGGATTGTCCCACCGACAATGCGCGCAGTGCGGTCCAGAGCTTCCGGAGTTTCCTTGATGTCCCTGACAAAAGACGCGGTTCTGACGGCGCTGAAACGCGTCAAAGGGCCAGATATGCAGGGCAATATCGTCGATCTCGGTCTGGTATCCGAAGTCCTGCTCAAGGATGGCCGTGCCTATTTTTCGATCACGGTGGCTGCCGAACGAGCTGAAGAACTCGAACCCTTGCGCCAAGCGGCCGAGCGCGTGGTCAAGGAAATTGACGGCATTGTCGCTTGCACGGCCGTGTTAACGGCTGAAACCCGACGAGCCTCCGCACCAGCTAAGCCCCCCACCGTGACGCGTCCGCCAACCGGATTGGCCCCTGAAAGCACCCGTGTTCAGGCCGCGCGCGCCAAAGGCACTTCGGGGGCACCACCGGTGGCTGCAACCGAGCCGC
>JAYSUN010000075.1:0-6281 GCA_043719045.1 Hyphomicrobiaceae bacterium
ACCAACTTCTCAGTCACGCGCGATTTCAAGTAGCAGCCGCGTGAAGGAACGGTGCAGTCGTTCCACCAATTCTTCAACGTGCAAATCATTGATGATGAACGGCGGCGCGATCATGACGTGGTCGCCAGCACGACCGTCAACGAACCCGCCCATCGGATAACAGATCAGGCCCTCATCCAGCGCCATCATCTTCAAACGTCCCGCAAAGCGATGTTTGGGATCGAGAGGTGCCTTGGTCGCTTTGTCCCCAACAAATTCAAGGGCCATAAAGAGCCCTCGGCCACGGATGTCACCCACGTGAGGGTGGTCGCCGAAACGCTCGACGAGAGCGTGCATGAGCTGCTCTCCGCGTATCCGAACGTTGGCAAGCAGGCTTTCGTCGCGAATGACCTTCTGGACGGCCAGTGCGCCGGCGCACGCCGCGACGTGGCCCGAGTAGGTGTGTCCGTGCTGAAAGAAGCCCGAGCCACCCACCACCGCGTCAAAAATCCGTGAAGTGGTCATCATCGCGCCGATCGGCTGGTAGCCCGCGCCAAGCCCTTTGGCCAGTGCAACAATGTCAGGTTGTATACCTTCCTGTTCAAAGGCGAACAGGGTGCCTGTACGGCCCATTCCGCACATCACTTCGTCCAGGATCAGCAACACGTCGTACTTGTCGCAGATCTCACGGATTCGCTTGAAGTAGCCCTCTACCGGCGGCACGGCACCCAGGGTAGCGCCAGAGACCGTCTCGGCAATGAAGCACATGACGCTCTCGGGACCCTCTGCCAGGATTGTCGCCTCCAGTTCTTCGGCGATACGCTGGCCATAAGTCACATCCGATTCGCCGGCCAGTTTGTTGCGGTAGGGGTAACAAGCGCCGATGTGTTTTACGTCCATAAGCAGCGGCGCGAAGCTGGCACGGCGCAAGAGATTGCCACCCGTTGCGAGCGCTCCCAACGTGTTGCCGTGGTAGCTCTGGTTGCGCGCAATGATCTTCGAGCGCTGCGGCTGGCCGGTCTCGACGTGATATTGACGTGCTAACTTGAGTGAAGCTTCTACAGCCTCGGAACCGCCCGTGAGGAAGTAGGTCCGCTCGAGGTTGCCTGGCGCCGACTCCGCCAGCATGTCCGCGAGCTCTTCGGCCACCGAGCTCGTGAAAAAACTGGTGTGCGCAAACGCCAGCTTGTCCAATTGGTCCTTGATGGCCTGCGTGACACGCTGGTCACCGTGTCCCAGCGAACTCACAGCCGCGCCGCTCGACGCATCCAAGTAGCGCTTGCCAGTGCTGTCGATGATGTAGGGACCCTCGCCGCCCACAGCGACCGGAAGAGCCACTTTCGGATAGCGATGGAAGACGTGGGTACTGCCACTCCCAGGGATCGTGATTTGGTTGTTGGCCACGGGCTTCCTTGCTCGTCTCCGCTGGTCTCCGGCGCTTCCACCGCAGGCCATGTTAGGGGCAAATTATTTTTCCTGCAACAAACGATTCTTCGTTGACATTCGTGGTTCATGTGAATCAGAATTGCCCGCGTTGGATCCTCAAACACCGCACTTGAACGTGCTCGAGACGGGCCATCGCGCGGCCCAATCACACGACGGAAGAGAGCAATGAGCGATGACTTCCAAGGGCAAATAGGCATCGTGACGGGGGCTGCTGGTGGCTTGGGCTTCGCCACGGCACAGCTCATGGCGCAGCGTGGCGCCAAGGTGATGCTGGTTGACATAGACAAGGCGGCGGTCGAAGCCGCTGCTGCGCGGTTGCGTGACGCTGGCCTCGTAGCGCAGGCCGTAGTACTCGACCTTGGCAACGAAGAGGAAATTCCGGTTCTGCGGAATGCGATCGAGAAATTTGGCGGTGGTCGAGTGGACGTGCTCGTCAACAACGCGGGTGGATGGCGTTACAGCCGGACGCGCGAGATCTCCATGTCGGAGTGGGAATGGATCTTCCGCACCAACGTCACCTCGATGTTCATCACGACGCGCGCCGTCATGGACACGATGATCGGCCAAAGGAGCGGTCGCATCGTCAACGTTGCCTCGGCCGCTGCCCACCGGCCGCAGACCATCATGCCGCACTACGCGGCGGCCAAGGCATCCGTCGTGAGTCTCACCCGCTCTTTCGCAGCGGAACTCGCGCCCAGCCAAATTCTCGTGAATGCCGTCAGCCCTGGTCCGGTCAATACCGAGGCACTGCAACAGGCGGGTGTGATCGAAGAACGCGCCAAGGCAGTGCCTCTGGGTCATGTGGCGGAGCCTGCCGACATCGCCGAAGTCATTCTCTTTCTCGGTTCCACGCGCAACCGTTTCATCGTCGGTCAGTCGATCGTCGTGAATGGCGGGATGTTCATGGTTTAACGTTCTTCTTGGCCATCAATCATTGAAATGGAGCCATCATGAAAAAGTCTGAACAGCTCAAGCACGTGGTGTCCCGTCGTACGGCGATAGCCGGCGTCGGCGCAACTGCGCTTTCCTTGGGCTCATGGGTGCACGCTCAGGGGACCGCGGGGCGGATCGTGATGGCCAACGGCGGCGGCAAGCTTGGGGATGCTTACCAGTCCTCGATCCTCGGCCCCTGGAGCAAGTCGACGGGTATCGAGGTCGTTGCGACCAACAACAACCCGGCCCAGCTCAAAGCAATGGTCGAACAGAAGAACATGCAATGGGATCTGATGCAGGGCCCGGCGGAAGGCTTTGCCGTGTACGCCAAGCAGGGCTTGTTCGAGCCTATCGACTACGCGGTCGTGGACAAGTCGAAACTGCTGCCGGACATGGCGCACGAGTTTTTCGTGATGACAGATTTCGTCGCTTACCACATCGCCTGGAATACCAAGAATCTGAAGTCCAGGCCGCCTCAGACGTGGGCTGAATTGTTTGCGGTGCCCGGGCGCATTGGCTTGTGGAAAAGGCCGTTCCAGACTCTCGAAGTGGCCTTGCTGGCGGACGGCGTGCCGCTGAACAAGCTTTACCCGCTCGATCTAGATCGCGCTTTCGCCTCGCTCACCAAGATCAAGCCAAAGCTGCTGATGTGGGACAGCGGCGCACAGGGAGCGCAATTTCTGATCGATGGTGAAGTGGACGCGGGTGCGATCTGGAACGGACGGGTGCATGAGCCCAAGATTGCCGGCGCCCCCGTAGACTTTCACTTCAACCAGGCCATTCTGGTCAGCGATGCCTGGGCCATTCCCAAAGGTTCGCCCAACAAGAAAAGGGCAATGGAGTTGCTGGCCTATGCAACGACGGCTGACGCACAAGCAGCCTTCGCCAAAATTATTCCCTACGGGCCGACCAACCCAGGGTCACTTGCGTTGCTTGATGACAAGACCAAGGCGAACTTACCCAAGCTTGGGAGTCAGACGGCCATGCTCAGCATTGACTATTGGGCGAACAATCAAGCGAAGGCGCAGGAACGTTTCGACAAGTGGTTGCTGACCTGACCGGCTGATCGCACTTCCGGACCTGAGCCCCGTACTACGCCGAAAAGCGCGATGTTTTCTCTCTCGGTGGGTAAAGCATCAGCCTTGGGATGGAGCATCGCAGGGTTCTACCGGAATTTTTTGTGGCTTCCCGCCGCCTTCATCGCCGTGTTCTTTGCGGGCCCCATCGTCATCGTGGTGGCCCGCAGTTTTATCGATCCGGCGCTGGGGCTGAGCAACTACGCGGAGATCCTTTTTTCCAGCACCTACTTGCGGGTACTCGGTAATACGCTGACGACAGCGCTGTTGGTGACCGTGCTGTGCCTGCTCATCGCGTACCCCTTGGCCTACGTGATGACCAAGGCTCACGGCTCGGTGCTTGCTGTGATGACCGCCATCGTCGTCGTTTCTCTCTGGACCAGCGTGGTGATCCGCTCGTATGCATGGATGGTCATCTTCCAGCGGCGGGGTGTGCTTAACGGCCTGCTTACCAGCATCGGGTTGAGCGACAGTCCCATCAACTTCTTGCCAGGCACGCTGGCTGTGAACGTGGGGATGGTGCACATCATGCTGCCCTTCATGGTGCTGCCCTTGCTGAGCAGCATGAAATCCATCGACCATTCGCTCGTGACTGCGGCCGGTGTGATGGGGGCAAACCCGTGGCAAAGTTTTCGAAGGGTGTTTTTGCCATTGTCACTTCCTGGCGTTAGCGCGGGATCAGCCTTGGTCTTCATGATGTCGCTCGGCTTTTTTGTGACACCCGCGCTGTTGGGTGGCCCGCGGCACCTCATGGCGGCCGTGTTGATCGAGCAGCAGGCGAATCGCATGTTGAATTGGGGCCTGGCATCGGCGATAGCCACTGTGCTGCTAG
The DNA here is from genome assembly GCA_043719045.1 of Hyphomicrobiaceae bacterium. Lineage (GTDB taxonomy): Bacteria > Pseudomonadota > Alphaproteobacteria > Rhizobiales > Hyphomicrobiaceae > JABFRJ01. The sequence continues at coordinate 4,267 of JAYSUN010000075.1, forward strand.
TGATAACAGTGGTGTTGTACCTCGTCTACCTTCGCGTCCTGCGCTACTCCGAAGGGGGAGCGAACGGTGCACCCTGAAGCCGCCCCGCTTCCGCGCCGATTTCGGGTGGCTCACGTTCTGCTTTGGAGCGTGTCCTGGCTGATATTGGTCTATCTGATCGCACCGCAATTCGTGATCCTGCCGCTCTCTTTCAGCAGCGAGAGTTATCTGTCATTTCCTCCGCCGCGATGGTCGACGCGCTGGTATGAATCCGTGCTGGGCAATCCCGCTTGGGCGCGGGCAGCATTGAATTCGCTGATCATCGGCCTACCCACCGCCGTCTTGTCGATGGTCCTGGGCACGCTGGCCTCGCTGGCGGTGTCTCGCGGCGGCATGGTGCGCGGGAGCCTGATCGCGGCGCTCATGGTGGCGCCGATGATGCTGCCGCACGTGATCCTGGCGATCGGGCTTTATCCCATCATGTTATGGATGGGACTCCTCACCAGCTACGCGGGAGTCATCATTGCGCACACCGTGGTTGGCATCCCTCTGGTTTTCATCACGGTGAATGCCACGCTGGCGCGCCATCCAGGGTCGCTGGAATTGGCAGCCATGACGCTCGGCGCGCGACCTTGGCAATCGTTCTGGAAAATTACCTTTCCGCTGATCCGGACCGGCATCGTCATTGGCGGAATTTTGGCCTTCGCGTCGTCGTTCGACGAGTTGGTTCTAGCGCTGTTTCTGACCGGGGTGGACACGCAGACCTTGCCCCGCCTAATTTGGCTGCAGATGAATGACTTTCTCACCCCGGCAATTGCTGCGGCGGCTTCGCTGATCTTCCTGCTCACTCTCGCGCTTCTGGTCGTGGTGTCGATCCTCCAGACGCGGAGCGGGAGCGAAAGGGCGAGTGCACATGGCTGAACGCGGAGCCAAACTGGTGCTTCAAGAGGTCAGCAAGCGGTACCACAAAGCCGTGGCCCTGCACCCGACGAACCTTGACATCGAGCCGGGCGAGTTTTTTTCGCTGATCGGCCCAAGCGGCTCAGGCAAAACCACGTTGCTCGGGACCGTCGCGGGATTCGTGCCGCAGTCCAGTGGGCGCATCGAAATAGATGGCACCGATGTCGCTGTGCTGCCACCTTACCGACGCAACATTGGCATGGTGTTTCAGAACTATGCGTTGTTTCCCCACATGTCGGTGTTTGAAAACGTGGCCTTTCCGCTGCGCCTGCGCAAGCGTCCCGGGGCCGAGGTCGACCAACGGACCAACATGATGCTGGCCACTGTGCGCCTTCCGGACTTCGGACATCGCATGCCGAGCCAGCTTTCGGGTGGGCAGCAACAGCGTGTGGCCCTGGCTCGGGCTGCGGTTTACGGCCCGCGCATGCTGCTCATGGACGAACCGCTTGGCGCGCTTGACAAGAACCTCCGCGAAGAGATGCAGTACGAGATCAAGTCATTCCACCGCCACATTGACGCGACGGTGCTCTACGTGACACACGACCAGGAAGAGGCTGCGGCAATGTCTGACCGCCTCGCCATCATGAACGCGGGGCGGATCGTCCAGCACGGCACGCCCCGCCACCTGTACGAGCATCCCCGCAATGCCTTTGTCGCCAGCTTCCTCGGCAGCGCCAACCTGATCGAAGTGGTAGGTGCGCCGGATGGCACGGGCAAGGAAGTCAAGGTGGCCATGGCCAGCGGCGGTGTGCTGAAGGCAATCAACACCATTGGCAGTGGTGCTGCGAGCGAGGAAGGCGTAGTTTGCGTGCGGCCGGAGTCGATCCGCATCGAATCTGAACCGGGACGCGAAGGCTGCGATGCCTCCAATCGACTCACGGGTCATATTCTCGACGCCACTTACACCGCAGGTAGCTTTCGCTACCAGATAGAAGCCGACGTTGGTACGCCGATCACCGTACGCATGCCTTCGATCCGTCAGTCAGACATGTTGTTGCGGGGTGCTGAGGTCTCCGTGGTCTGGCCGGCAAGCGCAACTTTGCTCATCAGAAAGAATTGAACCACATGACCCTGCT
>JAYSUN010000076.1:0-6275 GCA_043719045.1 Hyphomicrobiaceae bacterium
TTGTCGTCCTTGACGTCCTCGAATTCGGCATCGACGACATTGTCGGGACCAGTCTTGCCTTTGCCGCCGGCCGCTTGTGCGCCTGGATCACCTGCGTCACCGCCAGGTCCAGCGCCACCAGCTTGCCCACCGTACAAAGCGTCACCGATCTTCATCGACGCCTGTGCCAACGCGGCTGTTTTGGTCTTGATGTTTTCGAGGTCATCGGTTTTCAACGCTTCGCGCAGGTTGGAGATTGCGTCCTCGACCTTGGACTTGTCATCCGCCGGCACTTTGTCGCCGAGATCCTTCATCGACTTGTCGGTCGCGTGGATCATGGCTTCAGCTTGGTTTTTGGATTCGACCGTTTCACGCTTCTTCTTGTCTTCGTCCTTGAAGCGCTCAGCCTCTTCCTGCATGCGCTTGATGTCAGCTTCGGACAAGCCGCCCGAGGCCTGGATTCGGATCGACTGTTCTTTGTTGGTGGCTTTATCTTTAGCTCCAACATTGACGATGCCGTTCGCATCGATATCGAACGTGACTTCGATCTGCGGCATGCCACGCTGGGCTGGCGGAATGCCTTCCAGATTGAAGACACCCAGCTGCTTGTTGTCGGCCGCCATTTCGCGTTCGCCTTGGAACACGCGGATGGTCACGGCACTCTGGCCATCTTCAGCGGTCGAGAACACCTGCGATTTCTTGGTCGGGATCGTCGTGTTGCGGTCGATCAACCGGGTGAACACGCCACCCAGCGTTTCAATGCCCAGCGACAACGGCGTGACGTCGAGCAACAGCACGTCCTTGACGTCACCCTTCAACACGCCCGCCTGAATCGCCGCACCAATCGCGACGACTTCATCCGGGTTGACGCCCTTATGCGGTTCTTTGCCGAACAACTCCTTCACCAGCGCCTGCACGCGCGGCATCCGCGTCATGCCACCGACCAGCACGACTTCGTCGATTTCAGCAGCTTTGAGACCAGCATCCTGGATCGCCTGCAGGCACGGCCCGCGGGTCTTCGTGATCAGATCGTCAACCAGGCTTTCGAGCTTGGCGCGCGTCATCTTCATGGTCAGATGCAGCGGTGACTGCGTCTGCATGTTCATCGAGATAAAGGGCAGGTTGATTTCGGTTTCCTGCGACGACGACAATTCGATCTTGGCTTTTTCTCCGGCCTCCTTCAAACGCTGGAGTGCCAGTTTGTCGTTCTTCAAGTCGACGCCGTTCTCTTTTTTAAATTCAGCGGCCAGATAGTCGAGCAAACGCAGATCGAAGTCCTCGCCACCCAAGTGCGTATCGCCATTGGTCGATTTGACTTCAAACACGCCATCGCCGATCTCCAGGATCGAGATATCGAAGGTCCCGCCGCCGAGATCGTAAACCGCGATCGTCTTGGCTTCCTTCTTTTTGTCGAGACCGTAGGCGAGGGCCGCGGCGGTTGGCTCGTTGATGATACGCAGCACTTCCAGACCCGCGATCTTGCCGGCGTCCTTGGTCGCTTGGCGTTGCGCATCGTTGAAGTATGCGGGCACCGTAATGACGGCCTGCGTCACCGGCTCGCCCAAGCGCTCTTCGGCATCTTTTTTGATTTTCTGCAGGATCGCAGCCGACACTTCGGATGGCGAATACTTCTTGCCTTTGACCTCGACCCAAGCGTCGCCGTTAGCGCCCTCGATTAATTTATATGGCAGCAGTTTGAGGTCGCGCTGAACTTCTTTGTCGGTAAAGCGGCGCCCGATCAAACGTTTGATGGCGAACAAAGTATTGGTCGGGTTGGTGACGCCCTGACGTTTGGCCGGCAAGCCAACCAGACGCTCGGTGTCTGTGAAGGCAACAATCGACGGCGTCGTATTTGCGCCCTCGGCGTTTTCCAGCACTTTGGGCTTGCCGCCCTCCATGACCGCTACGCACGAGTTGGTCGTTCCGAGATCGATGCCGATAACTTTGGCCATGTCCGTTCAGTCCTCTAAGTTGCGGCAAACCGCATGACCGGCATGAGTTGACGATGCCCGAATGACGCGTTCCGCTCTTTGGCACAAACCCAAGGCGTTAACCGTGTCAATCACGCCACAGCCGGTCCAAGGACCAACAGTAACGTCCGTGCAATTGTCATCTCCAGACCCGAGTCGGCGCCTGGTTGTTTGTCGTCCCCGTTCGGGCCCTCTCGGGCCCAGCAGCTTCAAGTCGGATGCTGAGGTCGTCGCGTAAGGCTGTTCGCAGACGTACTGGCAAATCCCAGCTTGCCTGCGGGAGAACCTGAACGGGGGCCGATCCGTGCGGTCCCCTTGGGATTATTCAGTTGTGAAACGTATATAGGAGGCGCTTTTTTAAGCTGCAACGGCCATCGCCGCGAAATCGTGAACCTTCTGCACAAGGTTACTGCTCTCCAAACCTCACAGCAGTCGTATACACTAACCAAATTGACGTTCGAGCCGGAGTTCTTGACCATGCCAAATGCCGTTCCCGAACGGACATTCCGCCATTTACCTGGGTATCTCGACCCTTCGGCTCAAGCCACTCTGCTCGCTGAGATCCGTGCCGTTGTCCACTTAGCGCCATTGTTTCAGCCCGTTATGCCACGGAGCGGCAAGCCGTTTTCAGTGCGGATGAGCAACTGCGGTTCGCTGGGCTGGGTCTCCGATCAGGCCCACGGTTACCGCTACCAAGCCACACACCCGCAAACGGGTACACTTTGGCCGGCCATGCCGCAGTCGCTGGTGGACTTGTGGCGAGAGGTCACAGGCTATCCGCTGCCGCCCGAGGCTTGTTTGATCAATTTCTATGACACGGGTACCAAGATGGGCTCGCACCAGGATCGGGACGAAGCGGATCTGGCAGCGCCGGTCCTGTCCATTTCGCTCGGTGATGATGCCATCTTCCACGTTGGCGGCCAGGTCCGGCGCGATCCTAAGGTCCGTGTCCGGCTGGCATCAGGCGACGTCCTGGTCCTTGAGGGCGCCAGCCGCCTCGCTTTCCATGGGGTCGACCGACTCGTTCCAGATACCTCGCTATTGCTCGAGGATGGCGGCCGGATCAACCTCACCCTGCGCCGAGTGACAATGCCATGAAGACCTTGATTCTGCTGCGCCATGCCAAGTCATCATGGGCCGATCCCGACCAGTCCGACTTCGCCCGGCCCCTGTCGAAACGGGGGGAGCGGGACGCGCCGCGGATGGGAGCTTGGCTGGCAGCCGGCGGCCATCGACCGCAACTGCTGCTCTGTTCAGCCGCCGCTCGAACGAAGGCAACGCTGGACCACCTGCCGGGGACCCTGGTCCAAAAAGCCACCATCAAGCGCCTCAAGTCGTTGTACTTGGCCGACGCTGGACGTCTGCTGCGCCAGATCCGCAGCACGCCAGCGTCAATCGAAACTTTGCTCATCATCGGACACAATCCCGGCATTCAAGAGCTCGCTGTCCAATGTCTTCAGCCAGATGCTGGAGAGCCTCGATCAGCCGCCGCTGACGCAGCGTTGGCGAAAAAATTCCCAACCGCCGCAGCAGCTATTGTCACGTTCGAAGTTCGAACTTGGGCAGCGATCGCGCCTCACAGTGGTCTGCTGGAAGCCTTCATGACCCCCGGGTTGTTGCCCAACGCAAAACTCGAATCGGCATGAGTTTACTTCATCGCATCATTGACGATGCCATCGAGCATCGTCTCGACGCTGACAATAACCTGCTGCGTGGCAGCATCAGCGCTGGGCGTCAAACGCCGGAACCCGACGGTCACCAAACCAGGCTGGTCGGAGCGCTCGTAGACATACATGAGAAACGGACAGGCGCCCATCAAGGCTGGATCGGCTTCAACCAGCATGCGACCAAATTTGGCCGAGCAGATCGAGACGAATTCGGCGGCCTTATAGATCTCTTTGCTGGAGCCGACATCAGCGCCGGTCCGCTCCAGCATCTTGCCGAAGTTGCCCTCGGAATGGATCGTCAAGCCCCGCGCGACAATGGCGTTGCCGAGTTCAAACCGCACGTCGTCGAAGGCGGCTTGTTTTGTCCGGACACCGAACTCATCGGCGACCCCAGCTTGCGCCGCAAACAGCAACGCAGCAATGGCCAAAATCCAACCGCGGCAACGCATCAACATGGTTCACCCTCGCAGACCCGCGGGACGACTTAAAAACAAAACATGTTCGCGGCCATGTGCGACAAATCCAAAAGCATCGCAGTACCGCGCACCATCAGCAGGTAACCGGTAAACGTCAGGAGGACTGCAAGGATGCCGAACACGGCGCGCCGAAGCCTTGGTGGCAGCAGGCCAGTTTCGACAGTCTGCGCGGGCGAGGTTTCAGCCGTTTGCATCGGGCACTCCCCTTTCAAGACCACGGCCAACTATAATCAAATCCCGTCATGCTGTCCGTGCGGCGGCCAGTTCGGCTGCCACCCGTTTGATCGGTTTTTCGCGGATCGGCCAATGCACCAGCGCCGCAAAAACGCCTAAACCAATCGAAATCCACCACATCATGTCATAAGATTTGGTTGCGTCATAGACCTTGCCAGCCAGCCACAACCCGGTGAATGAGCCCAACTGATGCGATAGAAACACGAACCCGTACAGCATCGACATCCACTGCGTGCCGAAAAATAGGGCGACCAGCCCGGACGTCAATGGCACCGTCGACAACCAGAACAACCCGAGCACCGCGCTCAGCCCGATCACCGTCAACGGCGTTAACGGCAGGTACAGCAGGGCCAGGAACGGCAGACAGCGCATCAGATAGATGATCGACAATCCCACGCGCTTTTCGACAAAACGACCGGATTGGCCGGACACGTAGGTGCCCAGAATGTTGGTCACGCCAACCGCCATCAGAGCATAGACGCCGACGGAATCAGCCAATCCTTTGTCCGCGACGAAGGCCGGCAAGTGCACACCGTAAAACGCCAGATGGAAACCGCAGACAAAGAAACCGGCGGTCAATAACCAGAATGAAGGATGCGCAAAGGCTTCTGCAAATGCCTGGCCCAAGGTCTGGCTGCGTTCGGCGGGCAGCGCTGCCGGCGTCCCCGTGATCGGAATCGCCAGCGGAATCATCACCAGCGAGATCGCAGCCAACAGCCACAGGCTTTGCTGCCAGCCCAATTGCTGGATGGCGATATGGGTGAACGGAAAAGCCACCAGCGTCCCGACGCCGCTTGCCATACCCATCGACGCGATCGCCGCCATGCGCTTTTCAGGCGGCACCGCGCGGCCAATCGCACCGACCAGCGCGGTCATGGCCGTACCTGAGACGCCAACGCCGAGTAAGACGCCCGCGAGCAGCAGGACCCAGGAGGGTTGCCCGACCGACATCAGGACAAAGCCGGCAACACTGCAAATCGTCCCAAAAACCACAACCCGTCCCGCGCCGTAACGATCGGCAACGGCACCCATGATGACGGCACCGACGCCCCACATCAAATTGGCCAGCGCCATGGCGTTGGAAAACGGCTCACGTCCGATGCCGAGATCCCGCACCATCGGCGGTAGATACAGCCCCAGCACCTGCCGGAAGCCCATCGCAATGCCGACGATCGTCCCGGTCGCCAGAATGACCAGCCAAACCGGGCGTATTTGAGCAGCGGACATGCGGGCCTCGTACACGGCACTTGAGCCGGAATCACGGCATGGACCCCGCCCGTACACGAGGCAATTCTAGCTGTATATGCGGATTTTCGACTGCCTGCGTTGCAGCCTCACACGCGTTATTTCGGTGGCCGCGCCAGGCTCGGATCAGCCAGATGCTGCCGCAACATGTCCTGATAAGCTTTAGTCGCATCAGCAACAAAAGCTTCATGGTTGTCGACGTCCATGATCACTTTGGCGACATAGGCGTTGTAACGGGCGGCCGCATGCAAAAACGCCATATGCAGGTCCGTCGCCGTCACGGTCTTGTTCTCACGATTGGCGAGATCGATGAATTTTCCAGCGACCTTCAGAAATGCGGGCGTGTCGAGGCCGCCGGATTTGCGCAGGTCAGCTGACAAGGCGCGGCGTTGCGCGCGATTGGGTTTGTCAGGCGGCGGTATCATCGCAGGCTCCTCTGGCGGCACGTGGTGATCAGGTGGGGTATTCAACTCATTTAAACCATCCGGCGTATTTGCAAAGCCAGCCGCTGAAACTCAACCGTTGATGCCAATCCGCACAAACACTGACGTGTGCGGATCAGCATGCGCGCGGGGCTGGCCGGGTGGCCGCGCGCCAAGTAAAGAGTATCTGCGCGCGGGGCTGGCCGGGTGGCCGCGCGCCAAGTAAAGAGTATCCGCGCGCGGGGCTGGCCGGGTGGCCGCGCGCCAAGTAAAGAGTATCCG
>JAYSUN010000077.1:0-6251 GCA_043719045.1 Hyphomicrobiaceae bacterium
ATGGGCGCTGATCAAGGAATTGGACGCCGAACCTGAACCTGATTTTGCTGATGTCATCGCCATGCTGGCACCTTGCGACTTGATCGTCGTGGAGGGTTATAAGTCCGCGGCAATTCCGAAAATCGAAGCCCGACGGACAGCGTCGCAAACCCGTCAGCCTTTGGCCCCCAACGATCCGCATGTGATTGCCATTGCAGCCGATCACATCGTGCTGGACGCGAGCGGACGATCGGTTTTTGCACTCGATGATATCGCCGCCATGGCTGATTTCATTGAAGTTCGCGTTATCAAACCAAATCGAGTCGAGCGCTCATGACGGCCGGTCCACCGCGCTTGGTCGTTGACGCGTTGGCCCAAGCCCGCGGTGGGCATAGGCTATTCGCAAATCTCTCGTTTGTCGTGTCGGGAGGCGAAGTGCTGGTACTGACCGGGCCAAACGGTGCCGGCAAGACGACGCTCATTCGAACTCTGGCAGGTTTAATTCCGCCACTCGCAGGCGGAGTGGCGTTTGAAGGCGGCGATCCTGAAAGGACGGTCGGGGAACACGCGCACGTCATCAGCCACGCCAACGCCATTAAACCATCGATGACGGTTATTGAAAATGCCAGATTCTGGTCCCAGTACTTGGGCGGTTCAGGTCATTGCGATGACGCATTGGCACAGCTCGACTTGACGCCGCTTGCAGCTATTCCTGCAGGCTACTTGTCAGCCGGCCAAAAGCGTCGGCTGGGCTTGGTACGCCTGTTGGTCGCACATCGGCCGATCTGGTTGCTGGATGAACCGACCGTGTCGTTGGACGCAGCCAATCGTGACCGCGTTGCTGGCTTGGTCCGGACGCATCTAAGCCGCGGCGGCTTGGTGATCGCGGCAACACATCTGCCCTTGGGGCTTGATGGCGCGCGGGAGCTAGCTCTTGCGGCATGACTGGCTTTGGAGAGTGATACCGAACCGGAAAAGTTTTGACCGGTCCTGCCGCTGATCGCGCGCCGGCCGGCTCGCGGTGACGCGTGTTGGCACGCGCAGGCAAGACAAGACCGGCGCCTGACCGCACCGGCGGCCGAGTCAAAACTTCCCCGCGCCGGTATGAGCCGTCATTCTAAATTGAACACCCGGGTCGGATGCAATTGTCCCTGGGTCAACTCGCCGAGCGCCACCAGTCTACCTTTGCACATGGCATAGGCTGGCCCGCTGTCAATCGGCGCATCACGGCCCCGGATAATCAACGACTTACCTCGATACAGGAGGGCTGCATCCGACGCTGTGACGACTAAACCAGTAATTTCCTCTAGTGCCGACTCGACCGGCTCGAGCAACGCTTTTGCGGCCTCCAGATTGATGAGCGGTGGCGGCGCGCGTTCGCCAGGCGGCAGGTCATCTGGTGGTGGAGGAGGGCCTGATGCCGATCCAAAGGCCGCCAGCCGCAACGCCTCCATCGTGACCGCGCGCTCCTCGATAAAGGCGCCGACTCGAGTCCGCCGAAGTTGCGTCACGTGGCCGTAGCAGCCGAGCAGACGACCGAGATCGCGGGCAATCGCTCGGACGTAGGTACCCTTGCCACAGTCTGCCTCAAAAACGGTTGTGCTTGCATCCGGCGTCTCCATAATGCGTAACGCACGCACCATGACCTGACGCGGCACCAGCGCCACTTCTTCGCCGCTGCGAGCGAGATCGTAGGCCCGCTCACCTGCGATTTTGATTGCTGAAAACTGCGGCGGGGTCTGCATAATCGGGCCATGGAACTGCGGCAGCAATGCCTCGATCTCAGCTCGGGATGGACGGGTCTCACTCGACTTCGTAACTGGACCCTCGGCATCGTCCGTTGTCGTCTCAGCGCCCCATGTCACTGTAAAGCGATAGGCTTTGTCGCCATCGACGGCAAAGGGCACAGTTTTGGTCGCCTCACCCAGCGCGATTGGCAGAATGCCGGTTGCGAGCGGATCAAGAGTTCCCGCGTGCCCAGCTTTTTGCGCTTGATAGGCTCGCCGGACAGCTGCCACCGCCTGTGTCGACGTCATGCCAAGCGGCTTATCCAATACGATCCAGCCGTTGACGATATTGCCTTTTTTGCGGCGTGCCATTTGTGAGGTCAATCGATGCGGTGCCAAATGCCTCGAGGCCGGACGCTTGGCAGCGTTCGGACCTAGCCAATCAGCATGGAATGATCTTTAGCCCTTAGGCTGGTTCGGTGCCCTGCTTAAGCAGCGCGCCAGCTATTGGCAACCGAAATTGCACAGATCGTTTCGGCGTGTCACAGCGGCGGGATGACACCGAACTGGATAAGCTCTGACCGGTCCTCCCGCTGACCGCGTGTCGGCACGCGCAAGACATCGCAGACGTCACAATCGCCTGAACGTTTCCTGTCCCTCTTCACATCACAACCACCGTCGTGTCAGACTTCGATCATGGCCCATACAGCAAACAGACATGTCCATTGCGGTTTTGCCATTTTGGCGATGCTCGCGGTCGCCTGCATTTCGCCCGCACGCGCGCAAACCAAGGTCGATGTTGAATTGATACTGGCGGTCGACATTTCACTGTCGATGGATTTGGACGAGCTCCGCCTGCAGCGCGGCGGCTATGTTGAGGCGCTGCGTGATCCCGAGATTCACGGCCTGATTGGTCGCGGCCCGAACAAGCGGATTGCCGTCAGTTATATGGAGTGGGCTGGTGTCGGCGTTCAAAAGCTGATCATGCCGTGGACGTTGATCGACAGCCCAGCTGCAGCGAATGTCTTTGCCGACGCCCTTGAGCGCGCGCCCATCTCACGAGAGCGCATGACATCGATTTCTGCCGCCATCGATTTTGCTAGTCGACTTTTTGATCAAAGTCCGTACCAGGGTGGACGTCGTGTGTTGGACGTCTCGGGCGATGGTCCAAACAATGCTGGCCGCCCGGTGACTCGCGCGCGCGACGATCTGCTCGACAAGGGGGTTGTCATCAACGGCCTGCCGCTCATTTTGAAAACAGGGAACACTGTCTTCGACATTAAGGACCTCGATGTTTACTACACCGACTGCGTCATAGGTGGCCCAGCTGCGTTCGCCATCGCGATCAAAACTGAAGCTGAGTTCGCCCCGGCGATCCGACGCAAACTTCTGCTGGAAATCGCGGGTCTTGAGCCGCAGCCACGCTGGATCCGCACGCAGGCGCCGGCTCCACGCATCGACTGCCTGATTGGTGAGCAACTGTGGCGCCGCTACATGGATGGCAGGTTTGTCCAGTAGATCAGGCCACTAGCTGGTTGACGCATGTTGATTGCCAGTGCGGCTGTGCGAACGAACGGGGATGGGACGCAATAATGGACCCGATCGGTATCGCACAGAAGTCACTTGTGCCGCTGCTGTTTGAACTGACTGGGCTGACGCGCAGCTTCCCGGGCGTCAAGGCGTTGGACAATGTCAGTTTGCGACTGGCTGCCGGCGAGATCCACGCTCTCCTTGGGGAGAACGGCGCAGGTAAATCGACGCTTGTGAAAATTATTTATGGTGTTCTGCAAGCTGATGCTGGCCAGATGTGTCTGCACGGCCTGCCGTATCAACCCCGCAGCCCATCCGAGGCGCGCGACTGTGGTGTCGGTATGGTGTTTCAGCATTTCACTGTCTTCGAAGCATTGACTGTTGCCGAAAACGTCGCCCTCGGTTTGCCAAATCAGCTGGCAGATACAGCGCTCAGCCAACGTATTGCGGATGTTTCAAGAGCCTACGGACTCGACGTCGATCCGATGCGCATCGTCGGCACCCTCTCGGCAGGTGAACGCCAACGCATCGAAATCGTCCGCTGTTTGCTGCGAGACCCACGCCTGATCATCATGGACGAGCCGACCTCCGTTTTGACCCCCAACGAGGCGGCCAAGCTCTTTGAAACGCTGCATCACCTGGCCCACGAAGATCGCACGATCCTCTATATTTCGCATAAGCTTGATGAGATTCGCACGCTCTGCTCAATGGCGACGATCCTTCGCGGTGGCAAGCTGATCGCAAGCTGCGACCCACGCCGAGAATCCTCGAAGAGCTTGGCTGAAATGATGATCGGAACAACGTTGGCACCACCGGTGAGACCTGCGGTCGCCAAGACCGCCGTCAGCCTACGTGTAACGGGTCTCTCACTTCCGGCCAGCGCGCCGTTTGGCACGTCACTGAAAGACGTTGGCTTCCATGTTCACGCCGGCGAAATTCTCGGCATCGCTGGCGTCGCTGGCAACGGTCAGGCTGAGTTGATGGAGGCACTCATCGGCGAGCGCCGCGCAGCACACGCCGAAGCCATTCAAGTTGCGGGATCACACATCGGTCATTTAGGGCCGATCGAACGTCGAAAAAGTGGCATGGCGTTTGTCCCCGAAGAACGCCTTGGTCATGGTGCCGTACCCGGCATGTCACTCACCGAAAACATGCTGCTGGCTCGCACCGAGCGGGGTTTCCTCGATTGGCCGCAATTGCGGTCAGCGGCCGATGACGTCGTTGGACGCTTCGGCGTGCGCACTGCCGGTGTCGACAAACTTGCTCGGAGTCTCTCTGGCGGCAACCTTCAGAAGTTTATCGTCGGTCGCGAGATCTCGCAGTCACCCGCGGTCTTCATTGCCGCCCAACCGACCTGGGGTGTCGACGCTGGTTCGGCTACCCTCATCCATCAGGAAATTACGGCGATGGCCGGTTCTGGTGCGGCGGTTGTACTGATCAGTCAGGACCTCGACGAACTGTTCGCATTGGCCCACCGCATCGCAGTGATCACGGCAGGGCGGCTGGCACCGGCGCGCGCGACCGAAACACTGACGGCTGAGATCATCGGCCGTGAGATGGGAGCAGCGCACCATGTTTAAACTGGTTCCACGTCGCGAGCCTTCGGTTGCCATGCAATATGCGGCGCCGATTCTCGCATTGGCACTGACTTTGATTGCCGGTTACTTGATGTTTGTCATGCTTGGCCAGGATCCTGTGCGTGCGCTGACCCTGTTCTTTCTGTCGCCCCTGACATCGCTGCGAGGCCTATCTGAACTCACCGTCAAAGCCACTCCGCTCATTTTGATTGCGACCGGCCTCGCGATTGGTTTCCGGGCCGGGGTCTGGAACATCGGCGCAGAAGGCCAATACGCGATTGGTGCCATTGCTGGCAGCGCGATAGCTTTGGCATTTCATCCTGGCGGCGGGTGGTGGTTGTTGCCCATGATGTGCCTGGCTGGCGCACTTGGCGGCATGGCTTGGGCTGCTATCCCAGCCCTCTTGCGCACACGGTTCAATACCAACGAAATCCTTGTCAGCCTGATGCTGGTCTATGTCGCGGGACTGCTCCTGTCCGTGATGGTTCATGGCCCGCTCCGCGATCCCCAGAGCTTTGGCTTTCCGGAAAGCAAGCTGTTTCAGGCCTCAGCTTTGCTGCCGACCTTGTCTGGCGGTTTCCGGGCACATCTTGGCTTTCCAGTCGCGCTTGCAATCGCTGTGTTCGCCGCCATTTTGATGACCCGCCATCGGCTTGGCTTTGATGTTCGCGTGTTTGGTGATGCCCCACGGGCCGCCCGTTACGCCGGCATCTCCGAGCCTCGCTTGGTTTGGTTCAGCTTTATGCTGTCTGGCGGCTTGGCAGGTCTTGCCGGCCTTTTCGAAGCAGCAGGCCCCGTTGGCCAACTCGTCCCGGCATTGCCCGCAGGCTACGGGTTCTCAGCCATCATCGTGGCTTTCCTGGCGCGTCTCAATCCGCTCGGGATTATCGCCTCTGGCTTGTTGCTGGCCTTGACTTACATTGGTGGCGAGGCCGCCCAAGTCGCGATGAGCTTACCCAGCGCAACCGTCTCGGTGTTTCAAGGCTTGCTGTTATTTTTCCTGCTCGCATGCGACGTCCTGGTCAGCTACCGCATTGCGCGTACATAGCGCCGCGCAACCACTTGCTTTCCTCACGGCTTCCTCGCACTTTGGTGAAAAATACCCGAGAGGATCCGCGCCATGGAATTCACGCCTCAACACGACGAACTCCGCCGCAGTCTGCAGAAGTTCATTGCAGCCGAGGTCAACCCACACGTCGATGAGTGGGAGAAGAATGGCATTTTCCCCGCCCACGAGCTGTTTAAGAAAATGGGCACGTTGGGTTTCCTGGGTCTGACCAAGCCCGAAAAATGGGGTGGCGCAGGTCTCGATTATTCCTATTCCGTTGTCATGGCGGAGGAGCTCGGTCACATCAACTGTGGCGGCGTCCCCATGGCGATCGGTGTGCAAACCGATATGGCCACGCCTGCGCTCGGCCGTTTTGGTTCGGACTATGTT
>JAYSUN010000078.1:0-6250 GCA_043719045.1 Hyphomicrobiaceae bacterium
GAGTCAGAGGAAAAGTGATTTGGGAATCCCATAACCGACGGCACCGAGATGCGCCGAATGCGTATTTGCGTGCGATGTGGCGGGATGGACTCAGGTCAACTGACGACAGGCCCTAGACGGCCTCGTGGCCCGTCGCGCCAAAATTGCTGAATGGCCGCGACGTCTTTCAATTTTGGCGCGACAACAGGGCCACGAGCAAAATCATGGGCTGAGTGTGGCGTTCATCGCGCCTTGGTTGATGCCAGTCGAGCCGGAACACCGATCAACCAAGGCGCGACGCCACACTAGTAAGCATTGCCGATCTGATAGAGTTGCTGGCCAATTGCCGTTTCGCACAATTGCAAAAACTCTGGCACGACCCTGGGCGACCCCTGTTCCGGGATTGACGCGCCGCAATCCATCACGATGGCAAAGCGGTATGTAGCTCCACCGAGCTCGTCACGTTTCTGGCCCGTCCAGCCGTCGCGAACGGTGACACTCCGCTCCTGCGGGCGAAAGATTGTCCCGCAAGTCGGACAGGTGTGCCGAATCCGCGAGCCCATCAGATCGAAGATATTCAGCGGTCGATCGGCCGTGTAGTGCAGATTGGTATTGCTGACTCGACATGCGACCGGCAGCGTCGCCGGATCGGCGTTGGCAAAGGGCTGAATCGTTTCCGAAAACAGATAGACATAGTCATTGAGTGAATGAATTTCGAGATTCAACGACGGTCCTTGTTCACCGCGCGGCGTCTTGGGTGATCGATCCAGCGGATATTTCAAGCCGCCGCTCCAAACTGTATGCAGAGGCCAGACGATCCGGAAATCAGCGCCTGCGGGCAGCAGAGGTGCGCGACCCTCCATTGGATAAGGCACAAATTTACCCTGTTGTGTCATGACCATGGCCCCAGTTGTGGATGCCGTTGGCGACCATGCGGTCTTGGTAAAATCCAACCGTTGCAAGGCAGCCGAACCCACCGAAGCGACATAGCCAGCGCGCGCTAAAGCTGTGGCAAGTACTGCGATCTGAGCTTCCGTGGCTCGGAACGTGTTGTCGCGCGGAATCAGATAGTGAGCATAGTCGGCTGTGGCTTCGCGTGTGCCCGGAGTATCTGCGCGCCCAAGAGTTGCTACTGATCGGCGATGGGGCAGTGGCCCATGATACCGATAGGGATCCGGGCGGCGGCCAAACTGCGTCATTGGAATTGGCCTGACTGATTGAAATCACAGATGTCTTGTCTGCGCATGCCGCAATTATGGCTTCTGAAGTCGAGCTCACCTCAGCCCACACAGATACTGTGATTCCGCCGCCTCATGACCAAACAACCCACAGGTAACTGTTCGCTGCCAGGACGGCATTCGGTGAGACTTGCCGTTGTAGCGGGAGGCCTATGATTTTCCGTGGAGCGACTACCGGATGACAAACTCAAGTGGTGCCTTCGACAACACATCCGCCCCAGTCGCGGTCACGACACTGGTTCGACCCAGCGTCATGGCAAGGCCGGTCTCATCGTCAAACAGGATCATGTGCAGAAAATAGACCTGGCCCGGCGCCAGGACCACGGGGTTGCCGGCATAGATCATCGGCCGATCCATCCAGTTGGGGGCGAACGTCGTGCCGAGGGAATAGCCGCAAGCATTCATGCGATACTGCTGCAAACCGGCACGATCGAACGTGCTGGCATGCGCCTGGAACACGTCATCGACGCTGCGGCCAGGTTTCAGTGCCTCCTCACACGCCAGCAGCGCGTCCTTGGCGCGCTCGAACAGCTCGATTTGCCGAGGCGGTGGAGTACCGATCCGCAACGTCCGCATGAGGCAGGCATGGTAGTGCCGATAGGTGCCGGCAAACTCGAGCGTCAACTGATCGCTGGCATCGAGATGGCGCCGGCCAGAGTAGTAGCGGCACAACATGGCACCGGGACCCGAGCCGATGATGAACTCGTTGCCGGGATCATCGCCACCGCCTTTGAAGATCGCGCTGTGCATGTTGGCGAGGATGTCGCCTTCGAACGCGCCAGCCTTCGCGGTGTCCAGCGCTGCCTGCCACGCAACATCCGCAAGTTCAGACGCGCACCGCACATAGACCAATTCGGCGGCAGATTTGACCAGCCGCAGATCCGTCACGAGGTCTGACGCATCGGTCGTCATGGTGAAGCCGTTGAGGCCTTTGTCGAGCAGCTTACCGTTGGCCGCAGTCAGACCGTAGGCGGCATACTCGACCCCGACCTTGGCGCCGCGCAGTCCGAGATCCTGCAACAGCAATTTGAGGTCATCGACCGGTGACGCATCCTGCCGATCCACCCAAACACGGACATCCGGCACATCCGAGGTGAACTTCGCCTGTCGATAGTCCGGCGCGCGCGTGATCAAAGCGGTACGACCGTTGGCCGTCAAAACCAAGCATTGAAAATACACATAACCGAAGGTGTCGTAGCCGGTCAGATGGTACATCGACTCCTGTCGGAACATCAGCAACGCATCCAGTCCACGTGCCTTCATCACAGCGCATGCAGCAGCACGGCGGGATGCCATTTCGGCAGGCGCGAAGTGAACGGGCATGCGGAAGGGTCCTTGGGCAGCAGCAGATTCAGCGGACTATGCCATGGCTCTCGCAGCAAAGGGAGACGGTATCGCAGGCTTTATTCCATGATCGGCAAGGCCTTGTCGACCACGATCCCCGACGTGGTCAATTTGCAGCGCAATGCCAGCGGTTCAACACCGGCCTTGATCGCCGCATCAAAGGCATGGCCATAGTTCGGATCAACATCGCGGGCGAGCGAGAGCTTGGTCACATCGGCACGCTGGATCAGATAAACCATCACGGCGCGATGCCCGGCACGCACCATATCGGCGAGTTCAGCCAGGTGCTTGGTGCCGCGATCCGTCACCGAATCTGGAAACTCGGCCAAACCGGATTTGCGGCACATGTGCACGTTTTTCACCTCGACGTAGGCCAGACCCAATTTGGGATCAGACAGCAAGATGTCAATTCGGCTGTTGACCCCATACTTCTGCTCACGCTTCAATTCGCCGAAGCCGATCAGCGATTTGACCTTGTTCGCCCGGATGGCCTCCTCAACCAGTTTATTTGGATGGCTCGTGTTGATACCGACCATGACAGGGCCTTTGCCAATGTCGGTCTGAACCATTTCCCAAGTGTGTTTGTACTTGCGCGTGGCACTGTCGCTGGTCGACAACCAAACCGTCATGCCCGGCTCCTTGAGCCCGATCATTGAGCCGGTGTTCGGGCAGGTGGCCGTGACGACGGTACCACCGTCCAACGTCACATCGGCCAGAAAACGCTTGTAGCGCTGGATCAATGTGCCACGCAGAAGCGGTGAAACAAAATCCATGACAACAGCTTTCTTTGGGGTTTCGCCAAATGTCGGACACAACGCATTGAGATCGCCGCGAGCGACTTCAGACAAACTGGACGGCAACATTGCCGAGTGGTCCGAAGTCGGCTTGCACGGTGTCACCAATCTTTACCCAGATGGGCCGCGTGAACGAGCCGGCCAACATGATGTGGCCCGGCTGCAGGGTGATCCCGTGTGGGCCAACCTTGTTCGCGAGCCAAGCGATGCCCATCGCCGGATGTCCCATCACGCCGGAAGCCAGACCGGTCTCCTCGATCTCGCCGTTCTGATACAGAGCCGCCCCGACCCACCGCAGGTCCACCTCATTGGGCGATACCGGACGGCCCCCAAGGACGATCCCGGCCGCCGCACCATTGTCCGAAATCGTATCAAAGATCTTGCGCGGGTCTTTGAGGCGCGCGTCGATCAATTCCAATGACGGCACGACATACTCCGTCGCGCGCAGGACATCGATCAAACCGACGCCGGGGCCCTTCAGGGGTTTGTTCAAGACAAA
Organism: Hyphomicrobiaceae bacterium; assembly: GCA_043719045.1. GTDB lineage: Bacteria > Pseudomonadota > Alphaproteobacteria > Rhizobiales > Hyphomicrobiaceae > JABFRJ01. The sequence continues at coordinate 3,855 of JAYSUN010000078.1, forward strand.
CGCGAGTTCGACTTCAATGCGTGGCACGCAGAATTTGGCCGTCGAGATCTTGGCGCCATCGACATACATCATATCATCCAACAGCACGCCGTAGTCGGGTTCATCGATGCCGGACGAACGCTGCATGGCTTTCGAGGTCAGGCCGATCTTGTGGCCAATGACCTTTGCGCCGGCGGCCACCCGCTGCCGAATGGTCTCGCTTTGAATGGCGTAGGCGTCGTCAAAATGGATGCCCGGCCAGCGCTTGGACAGTGGCTCAGCTTGCTTGCGCTCGCGTGCGGCCGTCAGGAGAATCTCCGCAGCAGCTTTGCGGTCAGCATCGATCATCATCGCCGTGGAACCCCGTTTGGTGCGTCTTGCGCGATCGCTACTCCTACCGACGGACAACAAGATTGACCATCGGTCAGAGATTCAGTCTCTGCGCGCGACCCCAAGGCCAGCCCCGCGCGCTGATCGAACCGCACACATCCGCATTGATGTCGTCTGATCCTACAGCCTTCCGGACTGATCGTCACCCCGCCCGACACCTGGGCACGATTGCGTCCGCATCGGAGGGTTCAAGGCGCCGGCGCGGTCATTTTCAATGTTGCAATCACGGCATTGCAGGTGATCGCAATGTGTGTCGCGCGGCGCGCCTCGGCCAATGCCGATGGTGTCACCAGAACAATCGGGCAGACCGTTCGATACAGCTCCAATGCCACCTGCGCGCCAACTGTCAAAATGGCGTCACGGGTCGACAACACGAATGCGGCTGGCGCCGTACCGGCTCGGATGGCTTCGGCGAGCACCGAAGACCCTGACGACGATCCCCGGGCGGCCTCGACCACGACGATGCGGCCCGTCAAACAGGTGCCGCGATCGGGATGGCGATGATCGATGATGCATCCCGAGGTGACATCGAAGCCGCCCCAGAAACTGAGGGGTTCAGCCAACGCGAAGACGTCCGCCTCGGCGGAGCCTGCAACCAGCGTCGTGCCGTGACTGATCATCGCCGCACCACGCGTCCCACAGCCGCCGATGCCACGCATTCGCTCAATGAACCAAAGGCGACTTCGATGCCGAGATTGCCCGGCGCGTACCACGCCCACTTGCCGGAATTGGTCATCACGGCCCCGGTCTGCTCGCGCATGATGCTGGTCACATAGGTACACGTATCAACCACCAACGTCACGCGCATGCGCTCCAGGTCGTCACGCGCGCCCGAGACGACAAGCCCGTCAAAGGTCTGTCGGTTGGTATTGATGTAAACCGGTAGTTTTGGCGGCTGTGCTGCGAGCATCGGCAGCAGCCGCGCGAACTCGGCGGCCGAAAAATGCGGCGTACCGAGACTGACAGCGGTCAACGGTGTCCCGTCCGCGACCGTCGAGAGTTGCACCAGTGCCGCTGACAAATCATCAGCCGTCACGCGATGAACCCGATCGGGCGGCTGCCCTTGCAACGCTGCATCAAGCGTCGGTGCCTCGGGCGTCAGGCCAACGGCATGAAACATGGCAACGCCACCTGTGGACGCAGCCACCGCCCCGAGCGCCTTCAAATCATCCTCGGTTGTTGCTTTGGACAAGCCGACAATGACCGGCACGTCCGTGCCAGCCATGGCCCCGATAATTGATCCGATGGCAATCGCGGCACGCTCGGTTTCATGCCAATGGGGTGGGATCTGCTCAATCTGAAACACCAGCCTTGCGCGGCGGTTCTCCGTGATGTGCAGGCCGTAAGCGGGTGCCCGGCCGGTCATCGCACAGGCCAGATCGATGAAGTCACCGTAGCGATTTGTGCGTGCGCCAATCACCGAGTTGGCAAACACGATCGCATTCGATTCAGCCCAGGCGATCTGATCGCCGAACTTCGGCTTGAACAGCGTCTGGTAAGGCGCACAGGTGAACGTCGCGAGGCACCCGAGTTCCTCATGCGCTCGCATCAAACGAGTGCCGGCCGTTGCCAACGCAGTTGAGCCGCGAAACAACTCGGGATGAATGAGATCCATCGAGCCGACATTCAGCGTCGTCGGCACCCGCACCCGGCCGTTGTGGCGGACCAGATGCTCGACGAAGTCCAGACTGACTTGACCGTGATACAGACAGCCATCGATATGGGCGCCAGTGATATCCAGAAAACCCGGCGCATCCATCGCCTCGGCAAATTTCACCAGCAACCGCATCGAGAACGCGGCAGCCTCACCGGCGCCGCCAGCCAGCAAAACCTGATCACTGGAATGAAGAGTGAGCGGCATGACGACACTCTAGCGATGGACGCGATCGAGCGGAAGGGGCGACGAGGTCGTCGACCAACACGTGGCAGATGTTGTAGGCTAAGTCGCGCTGCGGCAGTCGTTACTCCAGATCAAAGCAGCGCTGCCACCTCGCAAAGTGAAGGCCCCGACATGAAACTGATTGGCC
>JAYSUN010000079.1:0-2281 GCA_043719045.1 Hyphomicrobiaceae bacterium
CACTTTTCCATACTTGCGTTGCAGTCGCTCGGCGGAGAGTTGGATGGGTGTCAGTGGATTCTTGATCTCATGTGCTAAACGGCGGGCGATTTCGGCCCATGCGCTGGTCCGCTGAGCCACCACGAGATCGGTGACATCATCGAAGGTCAAGACGGCCGCGCGATTGGCGGTAGCGCCGTCTCCATCGGGGCCGACATCTTGAATAAAGCGGGTCGCAAAGGTTCTGTCTTCGCCACGGACTTCGACCATGATTTCAGTCTGGGGCTTCTTCTGGCGCTGGGTTTCGTTCAACGACAACAAGGGTGCGAACTCCGGGATCACATCGATAAGCCGCCGGTGCATTAAATCGGCGGCATCCCGGCCGAGCAGGATCTCAGCGGAGCGGTTGGCAATCGTGATGTAGCCGGCCTCGTCGATCCCGAGCACACCGGCTGACACGCCTGAGAGGACCGCTTCCATGAAATGGCGACGCTCGGTCAACTGCGCGTTGGCAGTGACGAGATCGGAGCGCTGGCGCTGCAACTGCTGGGTCATGTTATTGAAGTTCAAGGACAAGCGACGGAGATCGCCTTCACCTCGGTTGAGAGGCAGAACGACATGTAGATTGCCGCGCGCAACCAGCTGCGACGCGGAGATCAGCCGTCGGATCGGAGCCACCAAACGGGTGGCGAACCACAAGCCGGCCCAGATCGCCGTCGAGAGAGCCGTCAGCGCGATCATGTAGTACATCAAGCCGTGAATAAACTTCAGTCGGCTGCGCATCGAACGCAATTCTTCATAACCTGCAACGCCGGCCTGAGCGAGGCGCTGTTGGCGGACCACGTTCGGCGACACGCCACGCGCAACGTAAAGATAGCTGTCCAAGTAATTGTTGAGCTTGATCAGGGCCGCGACGCGAAACTGTTCCGATGGCATCAGCAGAGGCACTTGGCCAGCGTTGGTCGCGGCGATCAAAGGCAACGGCGGCGCCACATAGGGGATCTTGTCGTTTTCGATGGCGGCCAGTTGCACTTCACTCTTGCCGTTGATCACATAGGCGACCGGGAGATCGCGCAAGGCGGCCTGCCGAAACAACAAGTCACGGAATTTCTTCTGGTCTTTGGCAACGGCTACGGCCGCGTCGTCCATATCCTTGGCCATGTTGATGATATCGGAGCGTATCACGGCGCCATGTTCCTCAAGGTAGGCATTGGCCACCTCCATTGAGTCAGAAATAATGGCCAGCGTGCGTTCGCCGAACCACCCGTCGAGGCCACGCGCAAAAGAAATCGTCGCACCGGTTGCGAGTGTCACGGCTGGAAGAAGTGCAATAAACGAAAACAGCGCGACAACACGACCGTGGAGACGAGCGCCTGCGATCTTTTGCTTCCAAGCATGCCACAGGCCTTGGATCTGGACCCAGATGATCGCAATCATTGCCCCGATCAGAATCAAATTTACTGACACCATGATGGCGACGATCGTGCCGCGCGGGACGATGGGTGTCAGGCCTGTAAGGATCAGGTATGTGGCGAGGCCCCAAAGAAGTGCCGCCACCACCACGAGAAGACCAAAAGAGAATGCCGCCTCGTCAGTTCCCGGCAGCTTCAGGGTTTCGTCATCCATCACCATGGACGACTGCATGGAGGTCTCGCCGTTGACCCGCGATCCATCAGATGCCGCTGCATCGGACGCAAGCGTCTCCGCAACATCAGCAGGCGCCGCCTGCGTGTCAGCTCTGGCCGACATGTCGTCGCGCTGCGTCATTCGCGGCTCTGTTCTCCTGGTAAAACTCAACGATCACGGGCAGCACACCGGGACCCCTCAGATAGCTTTCGCGCAAAATCTCATCGGGACGATAACCTCCGTGGCGCAGATAGAGACGTAACGGGCGCTTACATTGCAGCGTCCGGACACGGTTAACTCAGTGGATTTGACGTCAGACCTTGGATAATCAAGCCTTTCGTTGTATTTTTGCAGCTTCCTAATCACTTAATCACACCCAAGTGTGGCACTTTTGCGACTAATCTGTCGAGCACATTGGTTCGTCCTTCCACAGCCGATTTGACTCTGGAAGATGGCAGCTGCCAACGATAGGCTACTTGAGTTGGGCGTAAGAGACGGTATTGGGTCAGGGATCCAGCGGCGTTTTGGGTTGCCAATCTGGGTGCGCCTAGGGCAGTTGTTCAGCAAGATTGCGGCAAGTCCGATAACTCTGACAGTGGAGTTGACGTTATGTGTGTGACTTGCAGCCGACAACCGTTGGAGCGCATCTAGCGAAGCCGCTGTTAGAGCTTTTTCC
>JAYSUN010000080.1:0-19452 GCA_043719045.1 Hyphomicrobiaceae bacterium
TGCTGGGCGTGGTGTCCGGTGACTATGACATGGCAGCTGTCGCCTCGGACGTGTTTGAGCGCATGATCACACGCGGGACAACCAAGACGGAGGATTTCCGCATCCTCTACACCAGCCCGGTGTTCCCGACGTCTTCGTTCGCGCATGCCCATGACTTGAAGCCGGAGCTGGCCGAGAAACTGCGCAAATGTTTCTATGACTTCCGGTTCCCGGCCGCGATGCAGAAGGAGTTCAATGGCGACGACCGCTTCCTGCCCATCAACTACAAAAAGGATTGGGCGGTTGTGCGCGATGTCGCGGAAAAATCGGGTACGCCCTACAACAAGACGGCCTACGATGCCGAGACCAAGCGCGAGGCCGAGGCTGCTGCGAAGAAGGCAGCGTCGTCGCAGCCGGCAGCAACCGCCCCTGCCGCGGCAGCAACGCCAGAGCCGAAAAAGCCATGACGCGAACGGCCACTCCCGCTGCACCGTTGTCGACAGATGCCAGCCTCGTCATCCGCAATTTGACCAAAGCCTATGTCGCGGGCAAACCGATCCTGCGCGACATCAACTTGACCATTGCCGAGCGCGGGGTGACCGCGATCATCGGGCCATCCGGCACGGGCAAATCGACCTTGCTGCGCTGCATCAACCAGTTGGTGCAGCCGACATCGGGGCAGATCTTGCTGTCAGGGATGGATCTGACGGCACTCTCCCGGCGCGAGTTGCGGAGCGCGCGGCGGCGCATTGGCATGGTGCACCAGGAGTACAATCTGGTGGAGCGGTTGACCGTGATCGAGAACGTGCTCACGGGGCGTCTTGGTTATGTCTCGGCGTGGACCGCGTTTATGCGCGCGTTTTCGCATGCCGACATTGCCGCCGCGTTCGAGCTGCTGGACGCTGTTGGTCTGGGTGAATTTGCCACGCGGCGCGCGGATCAACTGTCCGGTGGCCAGCGGCAACGGGTCGGTATTGCGCGCGCGCTGATGCAGTCGCCGGACCTCATTCTGGCGGATGAACCGACCTCGTCGCTGGATCCGAAAGCGTCGGTTGAAATCATGGAGATCATGGACCGGCTCGCGGGCGCGCGCGGAATTCCAGTGGTCGTCAACATCCACAATGTGGCGTTGGCAAAACGCTTTGCCATTCGCATTGTCGGGATGGCGGGTGGCGCCATTGTCTTTGATGGCCCGCCGGCTGAGCTGACAGATCAGCATCTGGCCACGATTTATGGTGGCATGTCCTGGATGACGGAGGACTGAGCCAGCATGACCTCAAGCATCGGTCCTGATCGGGTCACAGCCTTCGCGCCCAACTGGGGCAAGCGCGCGGCTTGGCTCGCCTTCGGGCTGTACACGCTGTATGCGCTGAGCACGCTTGACATCACGGCCGAGCGGTTCATTCGCGGGCTGGATCAGGGCGCCAAATTCCTTGGGCGGATGTGGCCGCCGAACCTTGCACCCGACAAGCTTGCCCTCTTGCGTGATGGCATGATTGAGTCGATCCAGATCGCAATCCTCTCGACGGTCCTCGGTGTGCTGCTGTCGATCCCGCTCGGTGTTTTGGCTGCGCGCAACTTGATGCCATCGTGGGCGTCGTGGGTCGGACGGTCGATGGTCGCGCTGTTTCGATCGTTCCACCACCTGATCGTCGCGATCTTGTTTGTGAAGGCCATCGGCTTTGGCGCGCTCGCTGGTAGTATGGCGCTGGTGGTCGGGTCGATGGGGTTTGTGGCTAAACTGTTTGCCGAAGCGATCGAGGAGATGAACCTCAAGCAAGTTGAAGCCGTGCGGGCAACAGGCGCAAGTTTCACGCAGGTGCTGATCTACGGCATTGTGCCCCAGGTGTTGCCCCGATTCATCGGTTTCTCAGCCTATCAGTTGGACTCAAATCTGCGCAACTCGACGCTCGTCGGCTTGGTCGGAGGCGGCGGCATCGGCGCGACGCTGTATACCGCCTACCAGCGCTTCGACTATGATTTTGTGCTGACCATATTGATGGTCATCATCGCACTCGTCATCACCAGCGAACTCATCACCGGCCGCATGCGCCGGTTGTTCCAATGAGCGGGAAACCGGTGCCGACAGCGCCGTCAACGCCGCGCGCCTGGTCGCGGTTCACGCCGTTGGAGCGCCTCGGTCGTTTGGCTGTGTATCTGGTTTCGGTTGCGGCTCTGGTGTGGTCGGTGCGGACGATTGAGATCATTCCGGAGTTTTTGTGGGATGCGCCGGCGCAGTCGATGGATCTGTTCCGTCGGATGTGGCCGGTTGATTGGAGCATCTATCCGAAGACGGTGCACGGCGCGTTGATCGAGACGTTTCATATTGCCTCGCTGGGCACGACGCTCGCACTCATCATGGCGTTTCCGTTGGCGTTACTCGCCTCGCGTAATCTGACGCAATCGAGCGCCCTGCACTGGTTTGCGCAGTTCATCTTTGTCTCGTCGCGCTCGATCAGCTCGTTGGTTTGGGCGCTCTTGTTCGTGGCGATTTTCGGCCCCGGTGCACTGGCGGGCGTGCTGTCGATCGCCTTCCGCTCGATCGGCTTCATCGGCAAGTTATTGTCCGAAGCCATCGAGGACGCACGTCCTGGTCCGATCGAGGCACTGGAAGCCACAGGCGCCTCACGAGGCAGCATTCTGGTCAAAGGCATCTGGCCGCAGATCGAGCCGGCGTTCTGGTCGGTCGCAATGTTCCGCTGGGACATCAATGTGCGCGAGAGCGCGGTGCTGGGCCTGGTTGGTGCCGGCGGCATTGGCGTCGCGCTCGATCATGCGCTGAACAATTTGTATTGGGATCAAGTGGCCCTCGTGCTGCTTGTGATCTTTGCGGTCGTCATGGTCACCGAAGTCGTCACCTCATGGATTCGCGCGCGGATTATCTGAGCGGGTTATCGCGCCGGCGGGTGGCCACCGGCGCTACGTTCGCAGCCCGTCGGCGAGGGCTCGAAAGTAGCCCTCAGCTTCGAGCAGGTGTTCGATGCGCCGGGGATCGCGGGCAACCGCAAGCGGCTGTTGCGGTTCGGCGAGTTGGTCCAGGCGCCGCTTGACGCCGGATAGTTTTCGACCATCAAGATGGTTTTCAAGGGTCGCGACGATATCTTCTATGTAGCCGGTGATGCGGCCGAATTCGCGGATCGTCTCGCGTAATGCACGGGCATCGGTGGCGTCGCGCTCGAGGGCTGCGATGGCTGCTGCCGCGCGCGCGAAGGTCGCGGCAATGGCGTCGGCGTAAAGCGCGATTTTGGCACGTTGAGCGGCTTCCAGCAGGGCGAGGTGCGCTGCCCAACCGTGGATTGCCTGCGATAGGCCGAGAAGTTTCAAAAGATAAGAGGCTAAGGGCACGGGACACCTGCTCGTTGATCGGACGAGAAGAAGTCTACACCCGTGGCAACCCAGGCCGAATCGGGCGTTCGAGGTTAAGATTCCAGAACGATGTTCTGGATCAGTGCGTTAGATGGATTCGAGGTGCGCGCTGGGATCGTGGGACATAGTGAATAACGGGATTTGATCATCGGCAGCCGGCAATGCACACGAACGTATTGGCTCCAGCCGGGGGGACTTGTGCGTTGGTCGGTGGCGTGGCCAGGGGCGATGGATCAAGTGGCAGTGCTGCGCTCGATGGTGCCGACGTTTTGGCGACGTCCGCTACCAGAGCCGGCGAGCGGTTCGCGACTTCAAAGTTGAACAGACGAACCGGAGTTGGAGGCGCTGACTCGACGACCCCGGTGCGCATGGTAACTGGCCGGTGAGCGACTTTGGTCACCGCGGATTTCGCTGGTCTGGCGGCATGGCGCAGGACTGTGGGGTCGGCTGCGGCTGTGGGCCCAAACAGGGTCACAGTGGCCACGCAGGTGGCAACGCCGATGGCAAAACTGATCCCGCGACCGGTCATGTGGGCCTTTAAGGTGTGCTATGAGCTGACCGCGACAGTGCCGCAGTTTGGCTAACGCCGCCTTAAACCGTGGCTCAAGACACTTGGAGTGATCGGATGGTGGATGCAACGATGGCTGCGGATTGGCCCGATGCGGTGCTGAGGTTCTGGTTCGAGGAGCTGACAGAAGCCGCGTGGTTCAAAAAGGAAGCGACGGTTGATGCCACGATCACCGCGCGCTTTGCGGGCCTTCATACGACGTTGACTGTGCAGGTTCCTGACATCGCAAAGCGCGAGGCGCGGCCAGCCTTGGCAGCGGTGATCGTGCTCGATCAATTTTCGCGCAACATGTTTCGGGGGACGCCGCGCGCATTTGCAAATGACCAGGCAGCCTTGACGGTGGCACAATGCGCGGTGGCTCAGGGCTTCGATCAGCAACTCACGCCAAAGCAACGATGGTTCTTGTATTTGCCGTATGAACACAGCGAGGATCGCGCGGTGCAAATGGCGTCGATTGCGTTGTTTGAGCGGCTGGGTGACGCGGAGGCGTTGAAGTACGCTCAGCAACACAAAGTCATTGTCGACCGTTTCGGGCGCTATCCGCACCGCAATGCGATTTTGGGGCGCGCCTCAACAGCCGAGGAATTGGCGTTTTTGCAAGAGCCGGGCAGTTCGTTTTGAAATGTGGGTTGTTGCCTATTTTTTGCGCGGTGATCGGACGATCCTGGCCTTTGGTGGGCCGACCGCGGGGACTTGATCATGTGCGTGTGTCAAATGACGGAGCGGCAGCCGTGAGGTTTGCTTCAATCGGTCGAGTACGATCGAGGAGCGGACATGGGCGATGCTGTCGTGAGGCAGGAACACCTCGTTGATCATGCGCGACAGGGCCTTTAAATCCGGCACGATCAGTTTGACCAGATAGTCGGCTTCGCCGGTCAGTGAGTAGGCCTCCTGGACATTCTCAAGCGAGGCCAGGAGCGCCCAGAAGCGTTTGGAGTTTTCCGGCGAATGGATGTCGAGAGTGATCTGCACGAAGACCAGGATATCGAGGCCGAGGGCATCGCTGGATAGATGCGCCGAATAGTTTGCGATCACCCCGGTTGACTCAAGAGCTGACCGTCGACGCGAGCATTGTGACGCCGACAACCCGACCTTGTCCGCCAACTCGAAGTTGGTCAGCCGTCCATCATCCTGCAGGGCCGAGAGAATGGCGAGGTCGAAACGATCCATGCGGGAATTGTGCACAATAACTCGTATTCTTGCAAGACTGGCGCACGGGTTGGGTAAATCAGACGCGGAATGCACACCTCATGCGGTCGATTCGGCTTAGTCTCGCCACAAGTGAATCAACAAATGAAGGAATCAGGCGATGGGTCCATTCCCGCACGACACCGCCCCAGCCACGATCAGCCCGGCCAATCCAGCTGGAACGGACGGGTTTGAGTTCGTCGAGTTCGCCCATCCCGATCCAGCAGTGCTCGAAAATCTGTTCTGGCGCATGGGTTACGAGCCGGTCGCCCAGCATAAAACCAAACCCATCACTTTGTTCCGACAGGGGCGGATCAACTACATCTTGAACCGCGAGCCAACCTCACATGCCGCGCGGTTCGTTTCCGCACATGGTCCGTGTGCACCGGCCATGGCGTGGCGGGTCGTCGATGCCGCCCATGCGTTGAAGCGCGCAGTTGAACTGGGGGCCAAGGCATACACCGGCACCGACACATCTCTGAATGTGCCAGCCGTCGTCGGCATCGGCGGATCGCTGCTGTACTTTGTCGACACTTACGGCGCCAAAGGCTCGCCCTACGCCGATGAGTACAACTGGTTGGCCGCCGCCGATCCTGAACCCAAAGGCGTCGGTTTCCATTACATCGATCACCTGACCCACAACGTCATCCGTGGCAACATGGACACCTGGTATCGGTTCTATGCCGATACTTTCAATTTCCGCGAAATCCGCTTTTTCAACATCGAGGGCAAGGTGACCGGACTGCAGAGTCGGGCACTCACCTCGCCGTGCGGAAAAATCCGGATACCGATCAACGAGAGCGCTGACGATAGGAGCCAGATCGAAGAGTATCTGCGCGAATATAAGGGCGAGGGCATTCAGCACATCGCTGTCGGAGCCTCCGATATCTATGCGTCGGCGGATGCGATTGCCGAGCGTGGCTTGGCCTTCATGCCGGGGCCGCCCGAGACCTACTATGCCAAATCTCAGGCGCGCGTGACCGGCCATACCGAGCCAATCGAGCGATTGCGGAAACATGGCATTCTGATTGACGGCGAGGGTGTCCTCGATGGCGGCGTAACCCGCATTCTGCTGCAGATCTTCTCGAAGACGGTGATCGGTCCGATCTTCTTCGAGTTCATCCAACGCAAAGGTGACGATGGTTTCGGTGAAGGCAACTTCAAAGCCTTGTTCGAGAGCATCGAGGAGGATCAGATCCGTCGTGGCGTGATCAAGGCTGCGTGACACCAGATCCCTGTGACGCGGGGCTGTGGCGTCGTGTATCCTGTCGCAACGTTTGGCGCAGGAGAGACGTATGCTTTTGAAAGATCGCGTGGCCATCATAACAGGGGCTGGCTCAAAGCGGGGACTCGGCCGCGCCACCGCGCAATTGTTTGCCGACCATGGTGCGCGCGTGGCGGTACTCGACTTGAGGCTTCAGGATTGCCGCGATACGGTGGCATCACTCAGTGGCTCAGGCCATCTCAGCATCGCCTGTGACGTCACGAAAGCTGACCAGTGTGCGGCGGCCGTGGCCGAGGTCATAGCCAAAGCCAAGCGAATTGACTGCCTCGTCAACAACGCCGGCATCTCCCAGCCCGCCCGCATCGCAGATATCACGCCGCAGAACTACGACGCCGTGCTCGATGTCAGTCTCCGCGGCACCCTCTACATGACCCAAGCCGTTATCACCCAGATGCGCGCACAAATGTCCGGCTCCATCATCAACATGGCGTCCGTGTCAGCGCAACGCGGCGGCGGCATTTTTGGTGGCCCGCACTACTCAGCGGCGAAAGGCGGCGTGCTTGGATTGACCAAGGCCTCGGCGCGCGAACTGGCGCCCGACAACATCCGGGTGAATGCCATTTGCCCGTCTTTGATCGATACCGACATCGTTCACTCAGCCCCCGGTTGGAACCGACAACGCGAGGCCGAAGTGATGGCCGCGATCCCCATGGGGCGCGCAGGCACGGCGCGTGAAGTAGCCGGCTGCTGTCTGTTCCTCGCCTCCGATCTCGCGGGCTACGTCACAGGCAGCGAAATCGACGTCAACGGTGGCTCGCACATTCACTAGCCGACTCTCAACGATAGTCGAATCGAAATCTGCTGGCGGAGCGTTCAGGAGATCAATGTCTCGGTATCCAGGAATTTGGATAGCGCTTTCGCGCGGCCGAATATCCGGGACCTTGCCCTATCGCAGCGTTGGCACGACTATGCTTCGCCCAAAGCGGGATAGATCCCGGATATTTTCACCGCGTGACGGTGCTGCAAAAATTCCGGGACAGCGTTGAAGAGTGGCGCACTTGTCGTTGAATTCTCCTCAGCCGAAAAATGCTTTAGGGTCGCGTCATGCCGCGAGCTGGAGAATTTCGAGGATCTGCGCGGGCCCGTCAATTTTGCGGGGATTGCGCGGCACCCACGGCGTCGACATCGACTTCTCGGCAATGATCGAAAACGCGGTGGCGTCGACTTTAGCGTCGCTCAAACTGCGGGGCATGCCGAGCCCGCCAATGAACTGGTCGAGCACGTCGCCCGCATCCTTGCCGGGGTGCCCCATGGCGGTGGCAACGAGGCCTTGGCGATCGGCATTGGTGGCCTTGTTCCAACGCATGACGGCGGGCAACATGATGCACGACGTATGGCCGTGCGGCACATTGAACATGGCACCGAGCACATAGCCGATGCCGTGGCTGGCACCCATCGGCACACCACTCGAGAGAGGTCCCATCGAGAGCCAGGCGCCCATCTGGCAATCCAGCCGCGCTTGTAAATCAGCGGGGTCGACTTTCACGCGCGGCAGGGCATGGGCCAGCAGGGCTAGACCTTTCAGGGCTTGTGCATCACCATACGGGTTGCTCTCGTTTGAGCACAGACCTTCGACGCAATGATCGACGGCGCGGATGCCGGTCGAGATCCATAACCATTCCGGTGTGTGAACCGTGATGGCGGGATCGAGGATCGCGGCCCGCGGCACGACCAGCGGGTGTTTGAACAACTCCTTGGTCTTGGTGCGCTCGTCGGTGACGCCTGACAGCGAGCTGAACTCACCGGCGGAGAGTGCCGTCGGTACACTGATCTGACGGACCACCGGCGGCTTGATCGCGGGGATCACGCCATTGACAACGCGCAAAGCATCCATCGCGTCGGCTGAGCGGATATCGTTGGCCAGGCATAATTGAACCGCCTTGGCCCCATCGATGATGGAGCCGCCGCCAATGGTGGCGATCAAGTCGGCGCCGGCTGCGCGGGCTTGTTCGGTGGCAGCGATGACGGCCGATCTCGGTGTGTGCGGTGGCATCGTGCTGTAGGTGCCGACACAGCGTGCCCCAAGGGCGCGGCGGATGGCTTCGATCTCCTCGGTCGCCGAGTTGAGTGTGCCCGAGACCATCAAGAACACGCGCTGTGCCGCCAAACGATCGGCTTGCTCGACAATGGCTGTGGCCGCGGGGTGGCCAAAGACGACTTCGTCCATAGCTCCAAACGCCACTTTACCTAAACGCACCATGCTCGACTCTCCTGGATCTGCTGCACAAGGCTAGACCAATCTACGCCGACCGGGAAGCATGCCGCATTCAAGCATCGTGGAATCTGGCTAAGATCAAAACATGTCAAGAGCCAATCCACTCGATCCGATTCCGCATCCGGCACGTCTACCCGGCGTCGGCAATGCGTTGTCAATCGATACGACACGGCCAACCCAGCATTTGATGGAAGTCGCGCGCACGCTTGGGCCGATCTTCTGGTTGGACATTCTCGGTAAGCCGATCATCGTCGTTTCGAACCACGCTCTGGTGCACGAGTTGTGTGACGAGACGCGCTTCAAAAAGAGCGTCAAGGGCGTGCTGCGGAATCTGCGGGCGGCGGCCGGCGATGGTTTGTTCACGGCGTATCCTGGTGAGCCAAACTGGCAGAAGGCGCACAATGTGTTGGTGCCCGCCTTTGCCTTGAAATCGATGGTCAGTCATCACAGCTTCATGCTCGATATCGCACAGCAGCTGGTGTTGAAATGGAGCCGCCTCAATGTCGATGACGACATCGATGTTGCTCGCGATATGACATCGTTGACGCTGGACACCATTGGTCTTGCGGGCTTCGGCTATCGCTTCAACTCGTTCTATCGTGAGACCGACCATCCGTTTGTGGCAGCCATGGTGCGATCGCTCGAGGCGACGATGAAAACGCGGGGGCTGCCGCTCGAGCGATTGTTCAATCGAGGACGGGCAAAGCAGCTCAGTACCGATATTGCGTACATGCACGGCGTCGTCGATCGCATCGTTGCCGAGCGGAAGAGCGCGTTGGTGCCGTGCGGCTGTCCGCATTCCCAGGCAGGGCCAAGTCGAAGTGCAGATCAACGTCCGGCCGCACGCAATGACCTGATGAATTTCATGCTGACGCGGCCGGATCGGGCGACGGGCGAAACCCTGGATGACCAACAGATCCGCTTTCAGACGATCACGTTTCTGATTGCGGGGCACGAGACCACCAGTGGGTTGCTGTCGTTTGCACTCTATTTTTTGATGCGCAATCCTGACGTGCTGGCGAAGGCGCGCGCGGAAGCGGAACGCGTCTTAGGTCGGGATGCCGCGGCATGGCCAGGTTACGGCGAGGTCAATCAGCTGGCTTATATCAAGCAGGTGCTCAAGGAGACGCTTCGCCTGTGGCCGACGGCGCCGGCGATTGCGGTGACGCCGATGGCCGACACGGCAATCGGTGGTGCGTATCCGGTGCCCAAGGGCGCCCATATTGTGATGCTGTTGCCATCGCTGCATCGTGACCCCGCTATCTGGGGGGCGAACGCCGAGGTCTTCGATCCCGATCATTTCACGCCGGAGGCTGAAGCCGCGCGTCCCGTCAACGCATATAAAGCCTTTGGCAATGGCGCACGGCAATGCATTGGCCGTCAGTTTGCCTTGCACGAAGCCGCACTTGTGCTTGGGTTGATTCTGCAGCGGTTCAATATTCACGATCCCTCCGATTACCGATTGCAGATCAAAGAGTCGCTGACTTTAAAGCCCGACGGCTTTCGCATTCGTGTGTCGCCGAGATCGGGTTTTGCTGTCTGAGTCTGGTTTCATCGAGGCCAACGGCGGTCATGAGCACCACTGTCCCTCTCCCTTCGCCCTTGCGGTGAGTGATACCGAACCGGCAAGTGTGCGCCTCGGTAACGGTGCCATCGGGCGTCATCCAGCGTCGGGGCCAAGACGCTTAGCTCTTGAGCCCGCCTGTCGACAGCCCCTCGATGATCTGCCGTTGTGCGAGGATCGTGACGATGAGGACGGGGGCCGTGACCAGCAATGCTGCTGCCGCAAGCGGTCCCCAGGACAGCTGCTCGAAGGTCAGCATATTGTAAACTGCAGCTGGCAGCGTGCGCGTGTCCTTGCCGCCGAGGACGGCTGCGAAGATGAAATTATTCCACGAAAAAATGAATGACAGGATCGTCGACACCACGATGCCTGATCGTGCCAGCGGGACGGCGACATAAACGAACGCTTGCCAAGGCGAGGCGCCGTCGATGAGGGCTGACTCCTCAAGGTCCTTTGGCACTGCCTCGAACGTCCCCATCATGACCCACACCGTAATCGGCACGGTAATGACGAGGTGGGTGATCAATATCGCCGCCCGCGTCCCAACGATGCCCAGCAGTTGAAAGGCGATGAACAACGGAATGAGGAACGACAATGCAGGCGTCATCCGCGCGATCATGACAATCACGGCGAGCCGCGTGGCCTTGGCTTTGGCAATCCCGTAGCCTGCCGGCACGCCCACCAGGAGGGCAATCAGCGTCGCCCCACCGGTGACGATGATCGAGTTCCAGAGATATTGCGCGAAGCGGTTCTCCTCGAACACCTGCTGAAAATTGGCGAGCGTCGGCGGGTTTGGAATGAACACGGGCGGAAACGCCGTGTTGTCGAGCTCGGTTTTCAACGCCAGCGACAACATCCATAGGAACACCATCACGCCCGGCGATATCAGCAGGAAGAGCGAGAACCAGAGGCCGATGGATTTGGCCGCTCTGCGCATTCGCAAGCGTGTCGCCATCTCTGTTGGGCGGCTGACCTTCAAGCGTCCCATTTGGACCTCTGGCGCATGTGCAGGAGTAACGCCGAGAACGCGATGATGATCAGGAAAAATACCAACGCGACGGTCGAAGCGTAGCCCAATTTGATAAATGCAAATGCCTGTTGGTAGAGAAACACGTTGATCGTTTCCGATGCCGTCCCAGGGCCGCCACCGGTGATCACGAAAATGGTATCGAAAGTCTTGAGTGCGTCGATGGTGCGGATGATGAGTGCGACCATGATGACCGGCCAGAGCAGCGGCAGCGTGATGTACCAGAAGCACTTCCATGTCCCAGCGCCGTCAATTTCTGCCGCTTCATAGGGTTCGATCGGCAATTGCGACAACCCACCGAGCACGATGAGCATGACCAGCGGTGTCCAATGCCACACCTCGACCATGACCAGCGTCGGAATCACCGTCGACGTCGAGTAAACCCATTGCGACGGCGGTAGTCCGATTAGTAACAGCAGATAGTTGAGGACCCCGAGTTGGGGGTGGAACATCATCGTCCAGACCAGAGAAATTGCAACCGGTGTTGCCATCATCGGCAGAATGAAGAGGCCGCGCAAGAAGCCGCGCATTGGAAACTGCTCGTTGAAGACCAGTGCGGCGTAGGTGCCGAGGATGATCGGGATGACCACCGCCAGCACGGTAAAGATCAGTGTGCGCCCGACGCTCTCGAGGAAACGCACATCGTTCAAAAGGGTGCGAAAATTGTCGAGGCCGTTGAATGTAAATGCACCTGAGGATTTCCAATCCTGCACCGACATGAAGATCGTGAAGACCCAGGGGAACACGATCACGGCGCCGACCGTGAGGATAGCGGGAAGTGCAAACAACCAGTATCGGCGCTCATTCGTGCGCGAGTAGAAGATTGACATGTTGGAACGGCGTCCTCCCTCTCGGTTCATATCTGAAGGACGAGAGGGTTGGAGACATCAGCCCTTTTCACTCTTTTCGAGTATCGGCTTGAACTGTTCCGTCGCTTTGGCCAGCTCGGTTTTGACGTCAGCTCCACCAATCATGTTGGTGAGTGCGATGCCGAACACGTCGCGAAACTCCGTCACGGGTTCAATAACCGGTAAGCCCGGGCGGCCGATCTTGCCGGAGCCAGCCAGGCATTCGAAGTATTCCTTCGGGAACTTCGATTTCGAGATCGCGTCGGCGTTGCCCGTCGGTGACGTCCGAGCCGTTGATCCAGCCCCAGCCATCAGCATCCGCAGCTGGTTTTCCTTGTTCGTTGCCCACTGGACATAAAGGTAGGAGGCCTCCTTTTTGGTCGAGGCGCTGGCGATGCCCATGCCATCACCGAAGGTGGCGGTCGCGTGTGCTTTCGGCCCCTTCGGCATGATGCCATAGCCGACTTTGCCGCCTGCCAGTCGAGATTTGGTGGCGTCTTCAAGCGGCGCGGCAAAGCCAACGCCGTCAATCCACATGGCGGCGCGACCCTGCGCGAATGTCGTCTGGCATTCGTTCCAGTTGAAACCAACGACGCCTGGCGGGGCATACTTAGAGTTCATTTCCTTGTAGAGTTCGGCCGCAGCAATGGCACCGTCGGTCATGGTTTGAAGTTCGCCCTTGACCACCGAATCCTGGTCGTGGCCGAGCATCAGCGTCATCCAGACGACGACGTTTGCGTTTTTGACACCACGGTTGACGATGCCGGCCACGCCGTTCGCGGGATCATTCAATTTAGCTGCTGCCGCAATGATTTCGGCGTACGACGTTGGATACGCGACACCTTTTTTGGCGAACAGCTCCTTGTTGTAGTAGAGAATGAAGTAGTCGACCAATTTTGGCAGCGTAATGATCGTGCCGTCAGTGTCGGTGGCAAAGTTCATGCCGGCTGCATTGAAGTCAGCAAAGTCGAGATCCGGGTCGGTCAGAGTTTTATCAGCCAGCAGCGGCCGCAGATCCGTGAGCCACTTGCCCTTGGTTGCCTGTCGCTTGTTGACGTGGAGGGATAAGGTGCAGACGTCAAACGTCGGCTTGCCGGATGAAAACTCAATTGCAACCTTCTGCCGCTGCTGCTGTTCCGGCACCGCTTCCGAGGAGACCTTGATGCCCGTCAGCTCCTCAAACTCCTTTTCGGCCTTCTGCAACAGATCAGAGCGTGGATTTTTGACATAAAGCGCGTCGATTTTTTGGCCCGCGAACCGCTTCCAATTGAAAGTCGATTGCCCCAACACTGGCGATGCGATGATCGCCGGAGCGGCCAGTGCCGCAGTGCCCGCCGCCGCGATTTTTATAGCATCGCGCCGCGTTGGTCGAATTTGCCGCGTGTTCGTCATCTGGCATCCTCCCTGGATGGGCGGGCGCGTTCGCGCTCCGTGGTCCCGCAATGTGCGCAGGGATCACCCGCTTGGCAAGGGGCAACATCAATGCGGGCACGATCACGGTCGGGAACCGACCTGCCGACGGACCAGGGCCGGCCTTCAAACAATTCGCCCGGCCAACAAGACCCCTGCTGCTGTGCAGGTGATCCATTGATGTGAAACCGAAAACGACGGTTTGGAGTCATCGTTTGGGCACAGTCAACTGCCAGCCGCGTCCTCAGCCGGAATAGCCGAGTTTTTGGATCGGTGGCGGCGGAACCGATCCAGTTATGGTTCGAAGCGTCCCCATTATTGCCCGCAGGCGATGCCGCGCGCTGTCGGCCGGAGCCATGGCCGTCGGATAAAAGGCGTATCATATGACGAGCAGATTAACTGAAGTCAGTGAGCGCTTGAGTTGTCCGCGTGACTGCTTCAGAAAGGATCATGCAACCGTTTCTCGACATTTTCTCAGCCGTCGCCGCCGCACGCGCAGATGATTTTCGTGTGCGTCATGGTCTTGTCATCAAGTGGGGTGAAGGCATGGGCGCGGTCATTCTGAAGCTCTTGAAGCCTGAGTGGACGACCGACGCACCGGAGCAGTTGATCAACACCAATGGCCTGTTTTTCTCCATTTGGGTCGACGCCGCGTCCGCTTCGCGTCGACATGCACGCTACAACCTTCATGCCAGGAAACTGCGCAACCTGAAAGGCGCAGCGTTTGCCGCGCGCGAGTTTGCCCGCGTCTTCCGCACACACGCCGGCCCAACGCTGCAGGACTGGCCGTCGATCACCTTTCCCAAAGGGCCGATCACGTTGTTTGAGGGCCACGTCCGTCTCGATGTTAAAACCTTGGCCGCGGAAACGTCGGTCTTGATGGACCGCTTTGTTACGTTGGTGCCTGTCATCGATGTCATGCTGGCCGCAGCGCCGACGTCGGGAATGCGGCCAATGCGGATGTAATCTGCCCCTACAACTCTTCGAGCACCGGAGCCATCGATGTCAAAAGTCCTCTATGAGCGCGATGGTCGCATCGCCCGCATCACGCTCAACCGGCCCGAGGTGATGAATGCCATCGACGACGAATTGCCCCGCGCACTCGCCGATGCCGTCGCCCGCGCCGATCATGATCCAGCCGTTCACGTCATCGTCCTGGCCGGTGCCGGGCGCGCCTTCTGTGCTGGCTATGACTTGACAGCTTACGCCGCGGGCGATGCCGAGAATCGCTACACGCAATCGATGCCCTGGGATCCGATGAAGGATTACACCTTCATGGCCGATAACACGCACCAGTTTATGAGCCTGTTCCGCTCCAAGCGTCCGGTCATCTGCAAGGTTCATGGCTTCGCCATCGCGGGTGGTTCGGATCTCGCGCTGTGTTCCGACCTGATCATCATGGCCGAGGATGCGCGTATCGGTTATCCGCCCGTGCGGGTCTGGGGTTGCCCGACCACGGCCATGTGGGTGTATCGCCTTGGCGCTGAGAAGGCCAAGCGGATGCTGTTCACGGGCGACAAAATCACCGGCGTAGAGGCTGAAAAACTTGGACTGATCATGAAGGCGGTACCGGCTGACAAGCTTGACGACGAGGTCGACGCCCTCGCGCATCGGATCGCAACCGTGCCGCAGAACCAACTGATGATGCAGAAACTGATGGTCAACCAGGCCCTCTACAACATGGGCTTGATGGGAACTCAGATGATCGCGACCGTGTTTGACGGCATCACGCGGCACTCGCCGGAGGGCCTGAACTTCAAGCGCCGCTCCGAAGACAAGGGCTGGAAGCACGCCGTCGACGAACGCGACCAAGGCACGTTCGATTGGACCACAAACCAGCCGATCAAGGAGAACCGATAGCACGCCAGCGCCAACAATCCCGCATTGCTGCACGCCGCATTTTCAGCGACACTGCAACTCGACCGCAGCTGTTCCTGGAGCCAAGGCCATGCCCCGCGCGATGTTGTTGGACCGGTGTGTTGGTGAGCAGTTTCCAGCGTTCGCAACCGAGGCTGATGTCTGCGCCTTCGAAGCCGTTCCGTTCGCGGACCGGATTGCCGCCAAGAGTACCTACGACGCCATCCGGCTGGGTGCAGCTCTCAATCCAAACGCGCCTGCATTGCAGTTTTTGGCCAATGCCAGTGCGGATGACACGCCGGTCGTGGTGACCCACGGGCAACTGATCGGGCGCGTCACCCAGGCTGCCAATATGTTCCACACGTTGGGCGTCAGGCCAACTGACGTCGTCAGTTTTATGCTGCCGTTGATCCCCCAAAGTTTTGTCACCCTGTTCGGCGCGCAAGCCGCGGGCATCGCCAATCCGGTCAACCCTCTGCTTGAAGCCCATCAGATCGCCGAGATCCTGGAGGCGGCTGGCACAACGGTTTTGGTCGTGCTGGGACCGACAGGCGGCAGCGACATCTGGGAGAAGGTTCTCAAGATCCGGCCACTGCTCAAGCAACTCAAAGCCATCGTCCAGGTTGGAGGGTCGGGCTCGGAAGCAGACGGCATCCACGCCTTTGAGACCCTGATCAACCAGCAGCCCGCGGATCGCCTACTCAGCGACCGTCAAATCGCCGCCAGTGATGTGGCCGCGTATTTCCATACCGGCGGTACGACCGGCACTCCAAAACTGGTGCCTCACACCCACGCCAATCAAGTTTATCAGGCTTGGGTCTGCAACTTGATGCTCCACTCGGCACCTGGTCGTAATCTTCTGTTCGGCATGCCGTTGTTTCATGTCGGAGGCTCCCTGACGCAGACTCTGGCGACGCTGTCGAGCGGCAGTTGTTTGATCGTGCTGTCGTCAGCTGGATGGCGCAATCCAGCTGCCCTGCGAAATCTCTGGTTCCTGGTCGAGCGCTTTCGCCCGGAGATCTTCAGCAGCGTCCCGACGGTTTTAGCCGCGTCCCTCGGCGTGCCCGTCGGCACCGCTGACATTTCAAGTTTGCGCTATGCAGCCGGCGGTGGCTCGGCCATTCCGGTGGCGGTTGGTAAGGCACTGCAAGACAGGTTTCACACACCGGTGATTGAGGTCTACGGCATGACCGAGACTGCCAGTGTGCACACCATCGCCTACTTGGATCGACCAATCCGCCTCGGCTCGGTTGGCCACCCGGTCCCCTACAGCCGAGTCCGCATCGTCCGGATTGATGCCGATGGCCGCTATCAAGGCGACTGTGCCTGCAATGAAATCGGCGTGGTTGCGATGGCCGGCCCCGGGGTGTTTACCGGTTATCTCAACGCCGCTCACAATGTCGGTGCCTTTGTCGAGCCCGGCTGGGTCAACTCCGGCGATCTCGGGCGTCTCGACGGCGACGGGTATCTGTGGATCACCGGCCGCGCTAAGGATCTGGTGATCCGAGGCGGCCACAACATCGATCCCGGACCCATCGAGGACGTGCTGTTTCAACATCCCGCAGTCGGTCTTGCAGCCGTCATCGGACAGCCCGACGCGTACGCGGGCGAATTGCCGGTGGCCTTTGTCCAGCTGAAACCCGGCGCGACGGTCGCTGTTGGTGAACTTGAAGCTTGGGTCCGCGAGCGAACGCCGGAACGTGCAGCGGTTCCCGTGCGCGTCGATCTGATTGATCCGATGCCTCTGACCGGCGTTGGCAAAGTCTTCAAGCCGCAATTGCGCTGGGTGGCCACACACCGCGTTTTCACCGAAGCCTTGGCACCCCTGAGCCAACAAAATGTGGCCTTCGACGTCAGCGTTGGCGCCCACGGCACCCATGGGAGCCTTGCGACCGTGACACTCCGAGGTGTTCCAAACGATGCCCGTTTGTCAGTGGCACAACGGGTTGATCAATGTCTCAATCCGTTTGTCATCCGGCATGAGATTCAATGGCTCTGACACCGTCACGTCGAGGTTCCGCCTGATACCAATCCGCAGTCCCCTGGACGAAAGAGTCAAGATTTCTGCGGGCTGGTATGAGACGTCGCTGCTGTGCTGATGGCACTTTAAATTGTTCAACTGCGCCAGCGCATTGGCGAACACCCATGCCGATGTGACGGTCACCCAAAAAAAGAAACCCTCACTCCGCAGGCACGAGGCGGGGACCTATACCAGGGGGCGGTATAGGAGGGCTCGGGCGAGACGCAGGTGAGGGTTTTACATGCGCACGATACAACGCATACTTTTGCAACGCATAACACTGTGCGCACGGATCACAACTGGGCTTGCGGCCAAGGTCTCGGCCGTCAACCGCTTGGCGATCAACTGAGTATAATGTAGCACGGCTCGCATCAGTCCGCGCTCGGTATCCGGTTTTAAGTTTTGGCCTGTGGACAATTTCGGCAAAAAAATGACCGCGGCAAAGACCTAAGTGGTTCCGTTCGAGCGCACAGCGTCGCCCTGTTGGCGCCGCAGCCGACTGTCGGACAACTCGCCTGATCGTTCCAATATGGGATAGGCGACTGACGTGAGATGCGAGTTGATCCGCTTCAGGTCGCGAATGATATCGACGTGGATCGACGACGTCTCGATGCTCTCGACCCGGCCACTGCGTAGTCGTGCAAAGTGCCGGTCACCTGCCTCGAATTCACGCGCGCGGACGTTGGCCTTTTCCAGCAGCAGGCGTCGTGCCAAAGCCACATCCCGGGTGGCGAAGACATTCAGCGCCAACCGCATATTGCTGACCACGAGACTGTGAAACCCCTGCAGTTCGGCGAGACCCTCGGGTGAAAACTGGACGCCCTTCTTGATCCGCTTTTGCGCCAACTCCATCAGATTCTTGTCAATGATATCGCCGATATGCTCGAGGTTCGTGTTGAATGCGAGGATCTCGATGTAATGCCGGCTTTCATCGTCGGACATTTCGGTTTTGGAGGCTCGCACCAGATAGTGTTTGATCGCCTCATAAAGCCTGTCGACCTGATCATCGTCTTGCTCGATATCCTTGATCAGTTGCGCGTCGGATCCCTCAATCGCCGTGCGCGAGCGGCGCAGCATGTCCAGAACCAGATCGCCGACGTTGAGGGTTTCACGCATGGCGCAAGCCAAGGCTTCGGATGGCGTCTCCAAAACCGATGGATCGAGATTTTGCGGCGCGCGCGAAGCCTCAGTCGTTGACTGATCGGGCAAGAGGCGTGTCGCCAACGTCGATAGTGGCCCGATCAAGGGCAGCCACAACACGGCGACGGCGAGATTGAAAAGCGTGTGAAAATTCAACACCTGCCGCGCGGGATCAGCAGCCGTCAACGCCATGAGATCGGGCACCCGCGTCAGAAATGGGATCGCCGCCACGGCCACGAGCGTGCGTGCAATCAGATTGCCGAGTGGCACCCGCCGCGCGGCCACCGGCGCCCCGGACAATGCCATAAAGGGCGCGACGGAGGAGCCGATGTTGGCGCCCAACACCATGGCTGCGGCCAAGGCCGGACCAACCGCACCGGTTGCCGCCAGCGACATGACAAACAGCACAATCGCCAAACTGGAGTGCGCGAGCCACGTCACCAACGCTGCGACAATGACCGCGATCACGGGCTCGGCACCGAGTCCACCGAGCACACTCTTCAAGATCACGCTTTCGCGCAGGGCCGTTGATGCGCCGGAGATCACGCTGAGCGCCAGCAGCATCAAACCGAGGCCGATGGCAATCCGTCCGCCCGCCTTCACTTGCGCATCATCTGAGACATTAAATGCCAGGACGCCGGAAATGACGCCGAGTGCCCACAGCCACTTGATGTCGAAGGCAAACACTTGCGCCACCAGTGTGGTGCCGACATCGGCGCCGAGCATCACCACCAGAGCAACCGGCAGCGCGATCAAGCCTTGACCAGCAAATGATGCGAGCAGCAAGGCCGTTGCCGTCGCGCTCTGCAGCACCGCAGTGATGACAGCTCCCGTCGCAAAGGCCGCGGCCGAGTTTTTGCTCGCACGACCAATGCCACGACGCAGCGCCCCACCGAAGGCGCGGGTCATGCCCGTCCGGATCATGCGCACGCCCCAAAGCAGCAGCGCCACAGCTCCAAGCAACGTCAGCAACAGTTCACTTCCG
>JAYSUN010000009.1:0-6861 GCA_043719045.1 Hyphomicrobiaceae bacterium
CGTGAGCGCGCCCAAAGGAAAGTAAGCCGATGTGATTGCTTTGGCCATCGACACGGTCGTCGGCTTAGCACTGTAGGTCTGCGAACCCCACCAGTTGCCGGTTCGGCCGAACCCGCAAATCACCTCATCCGCGATGAAGGCGATGTCATATTTGTGCAGCAGCACTGAAATTTTCTCAAAGTATGTCGCTGGCGGTGTGATCACGCCGCCCGCCCCCATGACGGGCTCAGCGATAAACGCAGCGATGGTCTCAGGGTCCTCCGCGAGGATCCGGGCTTCCAGCGATTGCACCAGCCGCGTGGCATAGTCTGCCTCGCTTTCACCGACTTCAGCGTTGCGCCAAAAATGCGGCGTCTCGACGTGAATGACACCTTGCATCGGCAAATCAAAATCAGTGTGGAATACGGGCAAACCGGTCAACGACGCAGAGGCGATAGTTACCCCATGATAGCCTTTGACGCGGCTGATGATTTTCTTTTTGGCCGGTTTGCCGCGGGCATTATTGTAGTACCAAGCCAATTTGATCTGGGTGTCGTTGGTCTCGCTTCCAGAGGCGGTAAAAAACACCTTTGACGTTGGACACGGCGCCAATTCCTTGATCTTCTCGGCGAGCGCGATGGCCGGCTCGTGTGAACGACCGCCGAATAAGTGTGTGAACGATAGTTTACCCATCTGTTCGCGTGCGGTTTCAATCAATTCGGCATTGCCGTAGCCAAGTGCGGTGCACCAAAGGCCGGCCAAGCCCTCAATGTAACGTTTGCCGTCGGTATCCACGACATAGATCCCTTCGCCCCGCTCCAGAACGAGGGGACCCACCGACCGATGGACATGCAGGTTCGTTGTGGGATGCAGAAGCGCCTCGACATCGCGGGACTTGAAATTCGACAACGGGCGCATGGGCGGTATCCTTCACTGCGGGAGAGTCGAATCTGAGTATTGTCGAAAGTGACCGCTTGGGGAAGTCCAGCACCCTCGCTGGTATCGCCGGGCAGAGCCGCTGTTACAGTCGAGCAGACCGGCGCGGCCCTCGTTTGAGTGCCAAGACCAGGCTTCGGACCAGCTCAGCGCGCGACCGACCCCGACTGCAACCCATCGGATACGTCGGTTGTCACGCCCTTCATTCCGCATCGAGATCGTGATCACCACTACATCTGCCATGATTTATGGGCTAGTCTATTCAGCGAGTGGGACATCAGGGACGGGACAGAGCATGAGCGATGCGGGGCAGATGGCGCTCGACGGGGAAAATCCGGTCAATCCTTACAGCCTGTTAGAGGCCGTCAATTCAGCATCCGACACGGTCAATACGGCGTGGCTGATTTTTCTCGGCGTCATGAGTTACCTCCTGATCACAGCCGCTGGGGTTACTCACAAGGACTTGTTGCTCAGCAGCAATATTCCGTTGCCAATCCTTCAGGTCCAGATTGATCTGGCTCGTTTCTTCTTTTTTGCTCCAATCATTCTGGTTTTGTTTCACACCGGTGTCGTCTCGCAAATGGTTCTGCTGGCCCGGAAGGCGTTGGAGTTCGACAAATCTATTCGCCTCTTGGAGGCCTCAGATAAGCGAACGCATCCATTGCGTCTGGAGGCCGACAATTTTTTCTTCGTTCAGGCGATCGCTGGACCGGAGCGGTCGTCCATCATGAGTGCATTTCTGCATGGGATGTCCTGGCTGACGATCGTGTTCCTGCCAGTTCTGATCCTGCTGTATCTGCAGGTTGTCTTCCTGCCCTATCATGACGTGACAATTACGACTGCTCACCGAGTTGCCTTGATTGCCGACATCATCATGTTGTCGACCATCGGCACATTTTTAGCGCGCTCTGAAAATTCGTTCTTTACAGCCTTCCGCCGCACTGTCGCACAGCATCCGATCACAACAATGTTGACGACAGGCCTCCTTGTGATGGTTTTGTTGTTCTCACTTTTCATCGCGACTATTCCGGGCGAAAAGCTGGATCGCATCACTGACATATTGCGAGGCAGGAGTTCCCCATTTGCAGCCAATTCGCGTGCCGACTCTTCAGGTTATTTTGGCTTCATGGTGCCGTTTCTGAAGCCATCCGCCGATGGATCTTTGTTCAACTTATTCTATCGAAATCTGGTCGTCACCGACATGGACCTCGTCGAAGACGGAAAAGTCACAGCCGGCGAGCCGACGCTCAATCTGCGCGGCCGCGACTTGCGCTATGCCCGCTTGGACCGAACTGATTTGCATCAAGCCGATTTCACGGGTGCTGACATAGAGGGCGCGAGCTTTGTTCAGGCTGATTTGCGCAATGTTACCATGTCTTGCGCAGATATTGATCGCCTCCTGCTTGGAGATGACCGAAAAGTCGTCAAATGCACCGACGGGAAAGGCGCAAACTTCACACGCGCTCGGTTGACTGAAGCGAAAATGGCCGGTGGGGACTTCGCCGGGGCTGTGTTCGATCACACGCAACTGGAAGGTGCCGACTTTCGTTACGCGCTGCTGACAAACACAGACTTCACAAGCGCAAATCTTCAACGGGCAGACTTGTCTGGCGGCGTCATTCTACATGGCGCAAACTTTTTGACAGCCTCGCTCCATGGCACCGATTTTACCGGTGCCGAATTGACGCTCGCCAACTTCCTGAGCGCGAGCATGCCCGGCGTAATTCTGGCCTATGCCCGGCTTGAGGGCGCCAAACTTCAAGACGCGGATCTTGAAGGCGCGGACTTACAAAGTACGCGGCTTTTTGGTGCGGACTTTACCGGCGCGAAAGTCAACGGCGCCGACTTCCGCGGGGCTGTTGTTTGGCGGACAAAAGCGCCTGACCCCGATCCTGCAGGGCTGTCCGATTTCGTGCCTATTTCTGCACGCGCACCGGACCAGTTGGATATTGCCACAATGAAGGATCTGGTTGCCAGGATCGCGCACCCCGGGTTGAAGGCGCGGATGGAAGAGGGTTTGGCGCCGATGACATCGCCGCGGGACACTCTGCCCTGGGGCAGTTCACCGGAGGCGCAGAAATGGGCCAACATGCAGGTCATCGGTGGTGCTGTCGCCGAAGGCCACAAACAACGGTTGACGGAACAACTGCTCCGGTTGGCATGTCGGGCTCTCTATGCCAACGGTGCTGTCGCCATTGGCGTCGCCAAACGCTCATTGCGTCCGTCTTTCAAAGGCGATCTACCAACCATGAGCGCCCGCCTGAAGGCGGCGGATTGTCCTGCTTCGAAGTCGATCCCCGTGAAGTTCTTGACCGAGTACAGTATTGCTGCCGATATCGCGCGCGGACAATAAATCCAGACCAGACAAGACAAACATGACAGCACTCCCGGCTCCAACCAAAAGAAAACTCGGTCTCGTCATTGACCTCGACACGTGCGTCGGCTGTCAGGCGTGCGCGACCAGTTGCAAGGAATGGAACACCGGCGGATACTCCGCACCCCTGTCAGATATCGACCCGTATGGCCGCGACCCGCATGGCGCATGGCTCAACCGTATTCACGGCTACGAAACGGGGGATGGCGCGACGTCGCGGACGGTACATTTTCCGCGCTCGTGCCTGCACTGTGAGACACCGGCCTGCGTGACGGTTTGCCCAACGGGCGCCAGTTACAAGCGCGCCGAAGATGGCATTGTGCTGGTCAATCCCGATACCTGCATCGGCTGCAAACTATGTTCCTGGGCTTGCCCCTATGGCGCGCGCGAATATGACTACGCTGATGGCGTGATGAAGAAGTGCACCCTGTGCGTTGACCGAATCTACAATGAGCATATTCCTGTCGAGGATCGCATCCCAGCATGCGTCCGAGCCTGCCCAACAGGTGCGCGCCACTTCGGTGATCTCGGCGACGCGACCAGCGATGTCTCCAGGTTAGTCGTCGAACGCGACGGCTACGATCTATTGCCCGAAATGGGCTACAAGCCCGTGAACAAATATCTGCCCCCGCGACCCAAACGTGACGCCAACACGACAGCCAGACCGCAGGCGGCGCGCGAAACTGTGGCAGCCACGGATGGCTCGCGGGTCGAAAAGCTGTTTGCCTGGGCCGACAGAGTTTTGTCGAGATGAAGGTCCGCTTGGTCGGGCTCATCCCGGCGCCGAAAGCACGCTCGTCAAACGGTCACGGATGCTTTTTTCACGTGCCGGATTGGCAATCTTCTTGTTGGTCAGATCCGTGACATAAAAGACATCCACGGCCTTCTCGCCAAAGGTGGTGATGTGGGCCGAGGTGATGTCCAAATTGAGGTCCGACAAGGCGCTGGTCAGCTCATAGAGCAGCCCAGGGCGGTCGAGCCCAGAAACCTGCAAGACGGTGAAGTGCTCCGAAAGCGTGTTATCGAAAACCACATCTGGAGCCACTGAAAAGGCGCGCGGGCCCGTCACCGCCTGTGATTTCTTCGCCAACAAGTCAGCCAATCGTCCTTCTCCGCGCAATAGTTTCTTGATCGTATCCCCAATCCTTTGAGCACGACGGAGTTCATCTTCGTCAGTTCGATCCTGGGAGCGCTGCAGGAGGAACGTGTCAAGGGCAAAGCCGTCACGTGTCGTCGAAATATGGGCGCCGACAATGTTGGCACCACCTGCCGCGCAAGCACCGGCAAAGAGGGCGAGCAGCCGAGGGTGGTTGGGAGCGAGGATCGACAATTCGCTGACACCTTTGAATGCATCTGTGGTGGCACTCGTGGCCAACATTTCACCAATCGATTCCGCGCGCGCAACCAACCGCGCGTGTTCCAGCTGCTTTTCAACATCGGTTCTGAGCCAATAGTCCGGATACTGCCGTGCAATGAAAGCGTCGGCTGCCAAGCCGATGTAACCCGAAGCTGCCGCGCGAAATGCACTTTCCGCCGCAGCGACGCGTTGGCGCGTCCCTGTCTGGGTGACACCGCCCGACACCAACGGCTCGGCCTCATGATAGAGCGTGCGCAACAGCTGGCCCTTCCAACCGTTCCAAACGGCCGGGCCAACGGCCCTGATGTCAGCGACAGTCAACAGCAGGAGGAGCTTCAACCGTTCCGGAGATTGGACGATATCTGCAAAGGCGCGAATGGTCTTGGGATCACCGAGATCTCGGCTCTGGGCTGTCGTACTCATCGTCAAATGTTCGCGGATCAGCCACGCGACCGTTTCGGTTTCAGCGGCATCAAGGCCAAGACGTGGGCACAATCGCCGAGCGATCTTCTCACCCAGAAACGAATGATCTTCCTCGGCGCCTTTACCAACGTCATGCAAAAAAGCAGCAACAAACAACACGCGTCGACTTTGGATGGTTTTGATCAGTTGTGTCGATAGCGGCAGGTCGTTTGCGACAGCCCCATCTTCAATGCGCTTGAGTTCGCCAATGGTCCGCAGCAGATGCTCGTCGACAGTGAAGTGATGATACATGTTGAACTGCATCATGGCGACGACGCGACCAAATTCCGGGACAAACCGCCCGAGGACACCCGCCTCATTCATCCGCCGGAGCATCGCCTCCGGATTCGTCTCCGACGTCAACAGATCCAAGAAAATTCGATTGGCTTCCGCATTGTCACGCAACGCGTCGTCGATCAGTCGATAGGAGGAGCTAATCAGGCGCAGCGCCTCGGGATGCAGAAACGAGCCGGTATCCTCGGCCTGCTTGAAGTAGCGGATGATGTTAACGGGATCGCGCGCAAAGACCGCGGCATCAACCACGTTGATGCGACCATTGTCGACGCGAAACTCCGTCTTGCGACGGAGCTGACGTCGGGCACGCCATGTCAACGGATTGAGCATCTGTGCGAGCGTCGGTGTGGTCTTGAGCTGCTGTACCTCGAGAGCCGAACACAGGGTCGTGGTCAAATCACCGACGCTTTTAGCGGTCAGAAAATAGTGCTTCATGAACCGCTCAACAGCACGAAGTCCACCGCGATCCGCATAGCCTAGTCGTGCCGCCATTTGTGGCTGATGCTCAAAACTGAGCCGCTCTTCGGCACGACCGGTGAGAAAATGCAGATGGCACCGGATCGTCCAAAGAAAGTCTTCAGAGCGGCGAAATGCGCGCGCTTCGGCGACTGAAAACAGAGCTGCTCTGCTGTCGGCATTCGTGGCTCCGGGCCCGTGGATATAGGTTGCCAACCAATGCAGCGTGTGCAGATCACGCAAGCCGCCCTTGCCATCCTTGATGTTTGGCTCGACCTTGTAGCGGCTCTCGCCACTGCGCTTGTGGCGCTCATCGCGCTCGCCCAGTTTTGCCTCAATGAATGCCTTGGCTGAGCCGGCAACAACTTCAGCGCGGTATCGACGCATCATGGTCTTGAACAGCTCAGCGTCGCCCAAGAGCAGGCGCGCGTCCAACAAAGCCGTCCGGATCGTCATATCGGATTGCGCCCACCTCAAGCACTGCTCGACGTTGCGGGTGGCGTGGCCAACCTTGAAGCGCAAATCCCACAACATGTAGAGAATGTACTCGACAACGCTCTCACCCCAAGGCGTTTGTTTGGCCGGCAATAGAAACAACAAATCGATGTCGGAGCCGGGCGCCAACAGCCCGCGACCGTAGCCGCCGGTGGCGACGATCGTAACGATATCCGCACCAGGATCCGATGCATAGTAAACATGGGCCACGGCATAGTCATGAATCAAGCGGATCAATTCGTCCTGAAAATATGCAAGTCCCGCAGCGCATGCCCGGCCATTGCCATCGAATTGCAATCTTTGACGCGCACCGGCTCTGGCGGTCTTGACGAGTTGCATCAACCGCTCGAGTACGGCACCTCGCGCCTGTTGTTGGCTTTCTCCATGCGCTCGAAACAGGCGCGTCAACTCGACCCGCTCCGCCTGCGGGTCAAACATGTAAGCGTTGTCGAAGATATCCATGCGGAGCCGAGCGCGCGTTCATTCATGCGCTTCAAATGACAGCATC
>JAYSUN010000081.1:0-19430 GCA_043719045.1 Hyphomicrobiaceae bacterium
GCGCGTGTTCTCAACCGCCACCAGTTGTTTCTGCAGGCCGAGCGACTTACTGATGCCCTTGGCAATGGCGGCTTGGGACGTAAACGTTAGACACGTCGCACCTACCGCGCTGCCATAAGCCCCAAACATGGGCCGATAGTGCACCGGCTGCGGCGTTGGGATCGAAGCGTTGGGATCACCCATTGGCGCCGCGACGATCATGCCGCCCTTGATGATCAGATCCGGTTTGACGCCGAAGAAGGCCGGACTCCACACCACGAGATCAGCCAACTTGCCGGGTTCAACCGAGCCGACATGGTCCGCGACACCATGCGCAATCGCGGGGTTGATGGTGTACTTGGCGACATAGCGCTTGGCGCGGAAGTTGTCGTTACCGCGGCCCTTATCTTGCGGCAGCGCGCCACGCTGCTGCTTCATCTTATGCGCGGTCTGCCACGTACGGATGACGACTTCCCCGATCCGCCCCATCGCTTGACTATCCGACGACATCATCGAGAGCGCCCCGAGATCGTGCAGGATATCTTCAGCCGCAATGGTTTCCTTGCGGATGCGGCTCTCGGCAAACGCGAGATCCTCCGGGATGGAGCTATCGAGATGATGACAGACCATCAACATATCCAGATGCTCGTCGATGGTGTTGACTGTAAATGGCCGTGTCGGATTGGTCGAGGAAGGCAATACATTCTTGAGCCCCGCTACCTTCATGATGTCGGGCGCATGACCGCCACCCGCACCCTCCGTATGGAACGCATGAATGGTGCGGCCTTTGAAGGCCTTGATGGTGTCCTCAACAAAGCCGGACTCGTTGAGAGTGTCAGAGTGCAACATCACCTGCACGTCGTGATCGTCGGCGACCGACAGGCAGTTATCAATAGCGGCTGGCGTCGTGCCCCAATCCTCGTGGAGTTTCATGGCGCAGGCGCCAGCCTCGAGCATTTCCACAAGCGGAGCTGGCACGGACGTGTTGCCTTTGCAGACGATACCGATGTTGATCGGAATCGTGTCGATCGCTCGCAACATCATCTGAATGTGCCAAGGGCCTGGCGTACAGGTGGTCGCGAACGTGCCGTGCGAAGGCCCGGTGCCACCACCGAGCAGAGTTGTCATGCCGGCCATCATCGCGTCTTCAGCCTGCTGCGGGCAGATGAAATGGATGTGGCTGTCGAAGCCGCCGGCCGTAATAATCTTGCCCTCGCCGGCGATCACATCTGTGCCTGGGCCAACGATGATATCGACGTTGGACTGAATATCCGGATTGCCTGCCTTGCCAATCTTGGCAATGCGCCCCTTGACGATGCCGATATCAGCTTTGACGATGCCCCAGTGATCGAGGATCAGCACGTTGGTAATGACCGTGTCGACCGCACCCTTTTTGTTGGTGACCTGTGACTGCCCCATGCCATCGCGGATGACTTTGCCGCCGCCGAATTTGACCTCCTCGCCGTAGGTGGTGAAGTCTCTTTCGACCTCAACAATCAGATCGGTATCGGCCAGCCGCACCTTGTCGCCCGTGGTTGGGCCGAACATGCCGGCATACGCGGCGCGGGAGATTTTCAATGGCATGGAGTGCGCTCTTTAATTTTTAATCTCATGGCTGCGTGTGGCTTGACTGGCAGCGAGAGCCCAGTGTTTTTCTGTGCGGACGTAAACGGCCATCCATCGGACTGCGTAGGTCTTGCCATCTGCGAGCGATTTGATGGGCGACAGGCCTGTCGCGATCGCAGTCCAGTCATTGGGAATTCGGATCTCAAGTTCATTGACCTCGGCCGTCTCAACTACAGGATCACCGGCGAGCGCTGCGACGATGCGCGCCTCACGCGTGTCCATCGTGCCAGAGGTGTGGGTGTGGACAAACGAGGGTGCGTAAAGCTCGCGCAATTTTGCTGCATCTCGGGCCTTGATGGCGTCGGCCAGTGCTTTGCGAAACGCCGCTATTTCTTCGCTCGTCGCTTTCTGGGCGGCTTCGTTGAGGATCGTTGGCGGATGCGCGGTGACGGGCTGACATAAGACACTCTGAAATGACGTCAGAAAAACGGCAATCCATGCCATCCGGAACCAACGCATTACGTGGCCTTCCCTTTGTTGAGCGTGCCCTTGTCCAGCTTACCCATGACACCTTGGCGAAAGCCGAAGACCATCCGTTTGCCGGCGAGTGGGATCAGTTGCACATCGCGCGACTGTCCCGGCTCAAAGCGCACAGCGGTGCCCGAGGCAATATCGAGGCGATGGCCGTGCGCGGCCTGGCGGTCAAATTTCAACGCCGGATTGGTTTCGGCAAAATGATAATGGCTGCCGACTTGGATTGGCCGGTCGCCGGAGTTTTCGATTCTGAGCTTGATCGCAGTACGACCGGCATTCAACTCAATATCGCCTTTGGCCGTGATGATTTCGCCCGGGATCATGACCGTGGACCTTTCCGCGTCGTCGCTCTGACGCGTGCACGAACCGCGCGGATGATTGCACCGGCTGCGATCGCGAGGAACGCAGCAATGATCGCCGCGCCGACATGGCTCATGTCAGCGGCGTGGCCGAAAAGTTCGGCCTTGGACAGATGTGTGTGACTGCCGACGTGGGCGAACCCAGGGGACGCATGGAAAATCGGCAACACGAGCAGGAGACGGCGCATCAGTTTCTCCGGTTTGACAGGGCTCAGCGGATCGGTTCGTGGACGGTGACAAGTTTGGTGCCGTCTGGGAATGTCGCTTCGACTTGCACGTCGTGGATCATTTCAGCGATGCCCGGCATAACTTGTTTGCGCGTGACGACCTTGGCGCCGTCGCGCATCAATTCGGAAACGGATCGACCATCCCGCGCACCCTCAATGACAAAATCCGTGATCAAGGCGATAGCCTCGGGATGATTGAGTTGCACACCACGCTCCAGGCGGCGGCGGGCGACCATCGCTGCCATGGAGATCAGCAATTTGTCTTTCTCTCGCGGCGTGAGATTCATGTAGCACTCCCTATATGCCCCACACGCGCGGCATCGGCCTGCGTGCAAGAAAACTGACAAGACGTATCAGATCGGTGCGCATTGTCGATGCGTCAGCCGCCAAAAATCGCGCGATCAGAAGCCCGTTCCAAGCGGAAACTGCGGCGCGGCCCGTTGACTCACCGAGCGCGACCCGAGCGGCATCACGGCGGTCTTCTGCGTCAGGGGCCAGATACAGCACAGTCGCACAGGCGCGCGCGCCGTTGCCCGTGGCTGCCGCTTGCAGCGTCGCATGCATGTCACCATCGAGTTTCAGGTTCTCAGCAAAGACCAGTTTGCCGTCGCGGCAAACGCGCCATTGATCGGCACAGTGTCCCGCGTGAACATCTTCGCCCATGGCTTGGCGGCCAAAGACAATCGCCTCGGCCATCAACAACGTTGCATCCGCGGCCACTTCGGCAGTGATGCGACGAGACAGGCGTGCATTGTCGAACAGAATGGTTTCTTGCGGCAACCACGCCAGTGAAGCCCGCTGATGAACTCTCAACGCCACAACCACCTCGGTCGGTGCATCGAGTGCACGATACACCCTCTCAGCCGACTGCGATGCAACGGTTGCATGCGCATCGCCGCCGAGTTCGACGTCAAACCGGTATTTGTCGCCGCCGAGCATGCCGCCGCCGGTATTGATGAAGACAGCTTCAGTGCCGATGTCGCCACGCGGAAACTTACAGCGAAAGCCACCGCGCTCTTCAAGGTCGACAAGCCGGGTGCCAACTTGATTGCCTTCAATGGGATCAATGCTGTTGAAACGAACGGCAACTCCGCCGGTTGCTCGAATCGACGCCAACGCTGTCTGGTCTGCCGAAGCGGTGGGAGCAATCACGCGCAATCCTCAAACGGCCAAGCGGCGGCGGACTTCAGCTTCCACCATAGCGGCGCGGGTGCCGTTGAGAACGATCTGACCACGGTCCATCACCGCGTAAGTATCAGCCAAATCGCGCGCGAACTCAAAATACTGCTCGACCAGCAAGATCGCCATGTCGCCACGCTTGCGCAACGTTGTCAGGGCACGACCGATATCTTTGATGACAGAAGGCTGGATGCCCTCAGTCGGTTCATCCAGAACCAGTAGTTTGGGACGCGTGACCAGAGCGCGGGCAATTGACAGTTGCTGCTGTTGGCCACCCGACAGATCACCGCCGCGGCGGCGGAGCATCGATTTCAAGACCGGGAACAGTTCAAAAATGTACTCCGGCACATGACGATCAGCCCGAGTCAGAGAGGCGTAGCCGGTTTCGAGATTCTCTTTGACCGACAGGAGCGGAAATATTTCACGGCCCTGAGGGACATAGGCGATGCCGCGTCGCGTCCGTTCATGGGGTTTGAGTTTGGCAATGCTTTCACCGTTCCACACGATGTCTCCGCCGCTAATCGACTGATGACCACAAATCGCTCGCAGCAACGACGATTTACCAACGCCGTTGCGACCCAGAACGGCCGTGATCTGTCCTGCCTTCGCCGTAACCGAAACGCCACGCAGCGCTTGAGCGGCGCCATAGTGCAGGTCAACGTTGGTCAAAATCAGCATCAGCACTCCCATCGCGACGTCTGCAGCAACGCATCATTTCAATCACAGGTGCAACTCAGCGCCCGAGGTAGACTTCGATCACCCGATCATTGGCCGACACATCGTCGATGCTGCCTTCAGCCAACACGGCGCCTTCGTGCAAACACGTGACCCGGACGCCAAGCGCGCGCACAAAAGCCATGTCATGCTCGACGACAACAACAGAGTGATCGCGCGCGATTTCAGTTAACAGTTCAGCGGTGCGTTCGGTTTCAGCATCGGTCATACCGGCGACTGGCTCGTCAACAAGCAGCAACTTTGGGTCTTGTGCCAACAGCATCCCGATCTCGAGCCACTGCTTCTGGCCATGACTGAGAGCGCCAGCGAGGCGATTGCGATGTGGCAAGAGTTTGATCTCTTCCAAGGTCGCATCAATCCGTGCCGTGTCCATTGCGTTGCGCGCGCCGAACAAGGCCGACCACGGATCGCGCGGCCCCGACAGCGCGAGGAGGATGTTATCGGCAAGCGTGTGGTTTTCAAAAACGGTCGGCTTTTGAAACTTGCGGCCAATGCCGAGATTGGCAATTTCGGTTTCATCGAGTCGCGTCAGATCGTGTTGACCGTTGAACATGACAATGCCGTCATCGGGTCGCGTCTTGCCGGTGATAATGTCCATCATGGTGGTCTTACCTGCGCCATTGGGGCCGATAATGGCACGCATTTCACCCGGCTGCATGAAGAGCGAGAGATTGTTGATGGCCTTGAAGCCGTCAAACGTAACACTGACGCCGTCAAGATAAAGCAGGGCCTGAGACAGCGTCGGTTTTTGACCCTCAAACGCTGGGTTGAAGACAGTGTTCATGACTTCGCCGCCGCTGGTTTATCATCGCCGCTCCAGTCCGGTTTCCGTCGCGTGTCCGCCCACTCCTGCAGTGTTCCGACAATACCTTTGGGCAGTGCCAGCGTCACCGCAATGAAGATCGCACCCAGCAGAAACAACCAATAGGGCGCTAGAAACCCGGTGGTGAATGTCGTCTTGAGGAAGTTGATCACCACCGCCCCGAGGGCTGCGCCGGTCAATGTACCGCGCCCACCGACAGCCACCCAGATCACGGCTTCGATGGAGTTTGCAGGAGCGAATTCTGACGGGTTGATGATGCCGACTTGAGGCACGTAGAGCGCACCGGCGACGCCGGCCATCATGGCAGAAACCACGAACACCGTCAGTTTGTAAGTCTCCACGCGGTAGCCGACAAAGCGGGTCCGCGATTCCGCATCGCGGATGGATATCAGGACCTTGCCAAAACTGGATGTGACGATGTGGCGGGCGATCAGATAACAACCGATCAATGACGCCACTGACAGCGCGAACAGCAGGGCTCGCGTGGCCTGCGCCTGAACCGGATAGCCAGCGATGTCCTTGAAGTCGGTCAGACCATTGTTGCCACCGAACCCCATGTCATTGCGGAAGAACGCCAGTAGCAGGGCGTAGGTGAGCGCCTGTGTCATAATCGACAGATAGACGCCCGTGACGCGCGAGCGG
Organism: Hyphomicrobiaceae bacterium; assembly: GCA_043719045.1. Lineage (GTDB taxonomy): Bacteria > Pseudomonadota > Alphaproteobacteria > Rhizobiales > Hyphomicrobiaceae > JABFRJ01. Next base: position 6,045 of record JAYSUN010000081.1, read on the forward strand.
AACGCGAGCCACCCAAACACAAAAGCCAGCACGCCTGGCACAAACAGGATCATGAAGATGGCGTAGGGGAACGAGTGGAAGCCGTACCAGAACCACGGCAACTCCTGATAATTCAAGAACACCATGAAATCGGGCAAGGTCGGATGCGCATAGACGCCACGCGTGCCGATCTGGCGCATCAAGTACATGCCCATGGCATAGCCGCCAAGCGCAAAGAACGCGCCGTGGCCCAGCGAGAGAATACCACAGTAGCCCCAGACCAGATCCAGGGCGAGCGCCAGAATCGCGAAGGTGACATACTTGCCGAGCAACGCGACGACGTATGTGGGGACGTGAAAAAACGAACTGGGTGCCGTCGTCAGATTGAGCAGTGGCACAAGAATTCCAGCAACGATCAGGATGCCGAGAAAGAGCCTACCGCCGGTGTCGATCAGGCGAGGGCGGGAGTGACCCGCGAGGAGTGCGCGAGTGATCATGCTTCCACCGACCGTCCCTTCAGGGCGAACAACCCGCGCGGACGCTTCTGGATAAACAGGATCAGCAGCACGAGAATGAAGATTTTAGCGAGCACGGCACCGGCAAACGGTTCCAGCAACTTGTTCGCAATGCCGAGCGCGAAGGCCGACACCAGGGTCCCCCACAAGTTACCGACACCGCCGAAAACCACAACCATGAAACTATCGATGATGTAACTTTGCCCGAGGTTGGGCGAGACGTTGTCAATCTGGCTCAAGGCGACGCCCGCGATACCGGCAATGCCCGAGCCGAGCGCAAACGTCATCGCATCCGTCCAGGCGGTGTTGATGCCCATTGAGCCGGCCATGCGTCGATTTTGTGTGACAGCCCGCATCTGCAGACCCAGCGGCGTCATTTTCAGCAACGCCAAAAGGCCCGTAAACAACACCAATGTGAAGACGATAATCCACATGCGGCCGTAGGTGATGGACAGGCCACCGATCTCGAACGCACCGGACATGTAGGAGGGCGAACCAACTTCGCGATTGGTTGGACCGAAAATACTGCGCACAGCTTGCTGCAGAATGAGCGACACGCCCCAGGTCGCGAGCAGCGTTTCCAGCGGCCGGCCGTACAGGAAGCGGATGACCCCACGCTCAATGGCGACGCCGACCAGTGCCGCCACGAGGAATGCGAGCGGCAATGCTACCGGCAAAGACCATCCGAAGTAGTTCGGTGCGTAGGCACGAAAGCCTTCCTGAACCACGAACGTAGTGTAGGCCCCGAGCATGACCATTTCGCCGTGGGCCATATTGATGACGCCCATGACACCGAAGGTGATCGCAAGACCGATAGCTGCCAGAAGTAAAACCGATCCGAGCGAAAGTCCGTAGTAGACGTCTTGGACAATGCCGAGGATACGCAGTTTGCGTTCGACAGCGGTGATGGCGAGTTGAGCAGACTGTTTGACTTCCGGCTGTGTCGCGCTGGCAGCGGCCCCACGCAGCAGTGACATGGAATCTTGATCACCGCGTCGTTCAAGCGTTGCAACGGCCGCTACGCGATCCACTGACGGTGCGTCATTTTTCCCAATCAGGATGGCGGCGCGCGCTTGTTGCATGGCGGTTTTCACGCGTGCATTGGCTTCCGTCGCCAGAGCCGCATCAAGGGATGGCAGGGATTTGTCATCGCGTGATTTGAACAAGGATTCAGCTGCGGCCATGCGTTTGGTTGGTTCGGCGGCGAGCAATGTCATGGCACCGAGTGCTGCATCGATGACACTGCGCAAGCGATTGTTGACGCGCACGACGGCTGCATCGGCTGGGACGGCAGCAACGGGTTTTCCGGTGCGCGCATCAAATGCTTTATCCGTTGCGTCTTTGAAGTAGACGGATTTGTCAGCGGTGTTCGCGAACAATCGGCGCTGCGCAAGGGCCACCAGAATCAAGGCCGCATGATCGACTCCGGAGATTGCAACACCGGCAATGGCATCAGCGGTGTCAGCATAGTCATCAGTGGCAAATTTCTCGACGGCGTCCCAGAAGGAGTCCGCACGTGCTGGTGCGATTGCTGCGAACACGATGAGCCAGAGTACAATCAAGTGCTTGAATGCGGACATGTGCGCTGGTTTTTTCGTTGCCGTGGTGCGGTTTCCGCAAAGTTGGTTTTGCATCTGCTCAGCCGCTTTACGCAGCAATGCGGCGCACGGGGAGGACCATGCACCGCACTGCGGGGGCCGAGCCTTTCATGACCGAAGGGCTCGGCGCAGACGGATCGTCACATCAACCGCCGCATTTGCCTGTCTTGGTGTTGAAGTTGCCGCACTTCTTGCCAACCCAATCGGCTTCCAGATCCTTGGAGCCTTCGAGGTGCTTTGACCATGCGTCACCAGCGACAAGATCTTTGGTTTGCCAGACGGTCTCCATCTGACCATCGGCTCTGATTTCACCGATCAGCACCGGTTTGGTGATGTGGTGGTTGGGCAGCATCTTGGAGATGCCGCCGGTCAGGTTCGGAACTTCGACCCCGACAATGCTATCGATGACCTTGTCAGCTGCAACCGAGCCAGCCTTCTCCACAGCCTTAACCCACATGTTGAAGCCAATCACGTGTGCTTCCATCGGGTCGTTGGTCACGCGCTTCGGGTTCTTGGTGAAGGCTTTCCAATCGGCGATGAACTTATCGTTGACCGGAGACTTGACCGACTGGAAGTAGTTCCATGCGGTCAAGTGACCAACCAGGTTCTTGGTGTCGATACCAGCAAGCTCTTCTTCGCCGACCGAGAAGGCAACGACGGGAATGTCGGTGGCTTTGATACCGGCGTTTGCGAGTTCCTTGTAGAACGGCACATTGGCGTCACCGTTGATGGTCGAAACGACGGCGGTCTTTTTGCCTTCAGAACCGAACTTCTTGATCTGGGCAACGCGGGTCTGCCAATCCGAGTGACCAAATGGCGTGTACCCAATCGAGATATCTTCCTTCGCGACGCCTTTTGACAACAGGTAGGCCTCGAGGATCTTGTTGGTCGTGCGCGGATAGACGTAATCGGTGCCCTCAAGGACCCAGCGCTTGACGTCGCCGCCATCCTTAGACATCAGATAATCCACGGCCGGGATGGCCTGTTGGTTCGGAGCTGCACCGGTGTAGAACACGTTGCGTTCAGATTCTTCGCCTTCGTATTGAACCGGGTAGAACAACACCGAGTTCAGCTCCTTGAACACCGGCAATACAGATTTGCGCGATACCGACGTCCAGCAACCGAATACAGCCGACACTTTTTGCTGCGCAATCAATTCGCGCGCTTTTTCAGCAAACAGCGGCCAATTCGAAGCCGGATCGACAACCACGGCTTCCAGCTTTTTGCCGAGCAAGCCGCCTTTTTTGTTCTGTTCTTCGATGAGCATCAGCATGACATCCTTCAGCGTGGTTTCGCTGATCGCCATGGTGCCGGACAGAGAGTGCAGGATACCGACCTTGATCGTGTCCTGAGCCAACGCCCCCGTGGCCCACATCGATGACGCAGTGAGTGCGGCTGCACCCGTCATCAGGGTCCGTCTGGTAAACGACATGTAAACTCTCCAAGCCAATAGTTACCGGTTCATTAACCGCAACTCCTCATGGCAAGTTCCATGCCAAGCCGATAGTTGGCAAGAAAAAATCGTCCAATAGATTGATTTTGAAATGTTTTTTGTCAACTCATGGCGCGATCGACAGCAAGGTGCCACTTTGGTGGGCAAAGGTATTGAGGCCAAATTTTAGGCAGACAACCTGCAATCGCACAATTCTTGATCACGACCCTCGTCCACCGTTGATTGATGCAACCCGATTATCGGGCAAGGTGTGGGGTGCACCTTCACAAGCTGCGGGCGATCAATTCCTTCATGATCTCATTGGTACCGCCGTAGATTTTCTGGACACGAGCGTCGGCATACGCGCGCGCAATCGGGTATTCCCACATATAACCGTAGCCACCGAACAGCTGGACGCATTCGTCCATGACCCGGCACTGCATATCGCTGGTCCACCACTTGTTCATGGCGGCAGTAACGACATCCAGTTGGCCAGCAAGGTGTAGCTCGAGGCAGCGATCGGTAAAGACTCGCGCGATTTCGATCTCGGTCTTGATCTCGGCCAACTTAAAGCGGGTGTTCTGAAATTCAGAAATGGATTTGCCGAAGGCTTTGCGGTCGCGCGTGTAATCGACAGTCCATTGGAGTGCGGCCTCCATCGCAGCCACCGCTTGGAGGCCGATAATCAAACGCTCCTGTGGCAATTCCTGCATCAGGTATTGAAAGCCTTTGCCCTCTTCACCGAGCAGGTTCGATGGCGGCAGATGCACATCCTCGAAGAACAGCTCCGACGTGTCCTGGGCTTTCATGCCAACTTTTTCGAGATTGCGGCCGCGTGAGAAACCGGCGCGGTCTCGTTCAACGAGAACCAACGACGTCCCCTTGGCACCTTGAGAAGGGTCGGTCTTGGCCACGACGATGACCACATCAGCCAGCTGGCCATTGGTGATGAAAGTCTTCGAACCGTTGAGGACGATCTCGTTGCCCTTGCGGACAGCGTTGGTTTTGATGCCCTGCAGATCGCTGCCGGTGCCTGGCTCGGTCATGGCGATTGCACCAATCATCTCGCCTTTGGCCATCCGGGGCAAAAAGTGACGCTTCTGCTCTTCGCTGCCGTAATGGAGAATGTAGGGCGCGATGATATCGGAGTGTAAACCGAAACCGGGCCCCGTGAAGCCTGCGCGCGACAGCTCTTCCATGACCACAGCACTCATCGCGAAATCGGCACCACCGCCACCGTACTGCTCGGGCACGTTGGCCAGCAGCAGGCCGGCGGAACCGGCTTTGAGCCACACGTCGCGTGATACCGCGCCATCCGTTTCCCATTGTGCGTGATGCGGCGCGATTTCTTTATCGATGAACGCGCGGACTGTGGCTCGAAACATCTCATGGTCGGACGAAAATACAGTGCGTGGAATGGCCATGCTGAAGTTCCCTGGCAAAAGAGATTTGCCAGTGATCACCAAACGGTATCTGTAAGCAAACGAAAACCCGTCTGAACGTACTCCCGGGGGAGCCGATCAAACGAGCCTCGCGTCACGTCAGTTTCCGTGGATGGGCTTTACAAGCCGGGGCCATCCGCCGTCTGGACGCTCGTTGGACCAAAGCCCGGTGCGGTATCTTGGATCGGTAGATCCTTCGGGCCAAAACCAGGTGCGGTGTCTTGCGTCGGCAGATCCTTCGGACCAAAGCCGGCTGAAGCTGGAACAACGGTCGCGGTGACGGCTGCCAGGGCAAAAAGCGATGCAATAAGGGTTTTCATGGTGTTATCTCTGTGGTTAAATGAAGTGGGATTCTCAAGGTAGGCATCGGGGTCAGGCCAGGGTCTGACCTCAGTGATGTCGTCTCAAGCCGGGACGACAGGGGTCCGGTGAGTCTTTCAGTCCGGAGTTTGGGCCAACCGGTGCTGGAAGATCGCGCGGACCGAAGTCGGCCGAGGCGGATCATTCGTTAACGTGACGACTTAACGTGACGACCGCCATCGTTCGACAAACCGCAATCAAGAAAAGCTGGTTTCCGTTTCCGTTCATCGCGAGCCCTCCTGGCTGGCCGTGAGGTGATTTAGCGTTGTGCCCGCGTGTACAGCATCGCTGCAGCACTGCGTTCATAAAACAAACATACCTTAGTCCTCTGCGGATATCAATACGAATAGTAACGTATCAAAATAACGATGTCGTGAGGACGTAGTTTACCAGCTGTGATCGATGTTTACTCGCCTTTCAGGCCGGAGATACGTAGGGTTCCTTCGAAAATCGCACGATCTGTCGGCTTGACCGTCTAAGTCTCAAATTTTGTATATCGATACGATAAGTAACGCAAATAAGGCGCTTTCAGATGCGGCAACGACGGCTCGCAAAACCGCGAACAGAAGGACACACGATGAGGATAATGTGGCAACGCAGCACAGGCGCCGAGTCCAATGCTAGCTGTCCGCGTGGAGGACCGCTACCCGCTCGCCTGGCCGCACCGCAGCCAGCACTGCGACGTCATCGAGAGCATCCGCCCAAATGTTCACCGGGCTTGGCATCCGGATTTCACCGATTTTGGACAGCGGCGTCATGCCATAGCCAATGATGATGCGATCATCCTCAACCCAATAAGCGATATCACCCGGCTTGACGCTGCGCCGCGCCCCAACCTCCCGGCCAGTCTCGACGCAAGTTTCAAAATGCACCGACCCGCCCCAGGTTTCAGCAGTCGAGTAAAACGGCAGTTGCTGCCAGATACGGTCGGCTGTCGGCGTGTCTCGCAAGCGCGCCCGGATCACGGTTTTACCAGCTCGGATGATGATCTCCCGCTTTTCGCCAGTCGCGCGCACACGCCTTCTTGGCGCCGCTTTGGGCCGGGTGTTGTCACCGCGCAGAATGTTGGTCGGAGCCAAGTGTGTGGCTCAACGGTTCTTGAAGGCGGGTTTCCGCTTCTCAACGAAGGCGGACATGCCTTCCTTTTGATCGTCGGTCGCGAACATCGAGTGGAATACGCGGCGCTCGAAGCGAATACCTTCGGTGAGCGTGGTCTCGTAGGCCCGATTAATGGTCTCCTTGGTCATCATGGTCGCAACCAAAGACATGTCCGCAATCGTGGCTGCCACTTTCATGGCTTCATTGAGCAACTCGGCGGCGGGCACGACGCGTGAAACGAGGCCGGTGCGCTCGGCTTCGGCGGCGTCCATCATGCGGCCGGTGAGGCACATGTCCATGGCTTTGGCCTTGCCGACAAAGCGGGTCAATCGCTGAGTGCCACCAGCGCCGGGCATCACGCCGAGTTTGATCTCGGGCTGGCCAAATTTGGCCGTGTCGGCTGCAATGATAAAGTCGCACATCATGGCGACCTCGCAACCGCCACCGAGGGCAAAGCCCGCGACTGCCGCGATCGTTGGCTTGCGGCACCGCGCAACCCGGTCCCAGGCGCCGATGAAGTCTTCCTTGTAGGCCTGCATATACGACTTGCCCTGCATCTCCTTGATGTCAGCGCCGGCGGCAAAGGCTTTGTCGGATCCGGTTAGGACAATGCAACCGATGGCATCGTCTGCCTCCCACAGGTCGATGACCTGGCTGATCTCGCCGATCAGGGCTGCATTGAGCGCGTTGAGCGCTTGCGGCCGGTTCAAGGTGATGAGACCGACCTTGCCGCGCACGTCGGTGATAATGTTCTGAAAGGCCATGTCGTCCTCAAACGGAATGAGATCCTTATTCCGATGCGTAGCGGAGCCGGGAACGTCGGGCAACAGGCAAGACTCGATGTTGAATCGTGACCGCTGTCGCAGACGCTCTTTCGTTGCGGGCTGGTTGAAACCCCTGGCGCGATATCGTTCGACGATCCGCCGACGACGCGACAGGCCCCGACAATGCTTGCCCTGCGACCAAACTGCGCATGCTAAGCGCCCAGTTTGAGCGCTCAGTGCGCGCCGCCGAACAGTTGATCAAATCTCCGGCGTCCAGCCAGCACGTGCACAAGGCTGACGCGGGTTGCCGGACCTAAGCGCAACCGGCAAAACCGTCAGCTGCCATTTTGGCCTCGTACTTGGCGGTCACGGCCGAACCCAAGACGAGGGTCGGCTTGATGGTGGCCCAATCATCAGGCTGCAAGATAATGAACCAGCCCTTGTCATATGGGTCGGAATTCGCCAACGCCGGGTTGGCAACGAGATCGTCGTTGATGGCGGACACCGTGCCTGCTGCACAGCTTTTTGCGGGGCCAACCCACTTGCCGCTTTCAACCGTGGCGCAACTTTTGCCCGCATCCACTTTCTTGCCGGCCTTCTTCGGCGTGAACGCAACGAGGCTCCCAGCCATCGCCGTTGCCACCGAGGTCATGCCGAGCTTCACCGTTCCGTCACCCATCTCCTGAAACCAAATGTGGTTGTCGACATCGAACAGCAGGTGGTCTGGCAGATTGCAGCCTTTGACGATGGGCATGGGTAGGCTCCGCGACGTTTAGAAAATCACTTAACCGTCAGCCTGGCCTGAAGGGAAGGGGGCGCGCAACTCGCCGCTTCACATTTACCGCTTTTGGGGTTTAATGGAGCACAAGAAACAGGGGAGGACTGCCATGCGGGTTCGCAACACCGTCGCGGCATGCGTGATCAGCCTGATGGGCTCGATTGCGCTTGCGTCGTCTCAGGATGCGGCCACCGAGAAAGGCATTGAACGCTATCGCGAAATGCTGAAAAAAGATCCGTTCGCCAATCCTGCCTTGTTGTGGGTCGACTTTGGCGAGACATTGTGGGCGCAAAAGCGTGGGCCCAAGCAAGTTTCGCTGGAAACCTGTGATCTCGGCATGGGTCCGGGTCGGGTTGACGGCGTCTATGCTGAGTTGCCAAAGTTCTTCGCCGATGCGGGTCGGGTCATGGACCTGGAAACACGCATTCTCTGGTGTATGACGACGTTGCAAGGCTTTGACACAAAAGATATTGCCCGACGCAGGTTCTCGCCGAACGGCGCCGCGGGCGATAAGATTTCGGATATTGAGGCGATCACCACCTATGTTGCCAACAAGTCCAACGGTCTGAAGATTGCGGTCAATCTGGCCGATCCGCAAGTCAAAGCCAGTCACGATCTCGGCGAGGCCTTGTTCTTCCGCCGACAAGGACCGTGGGATTTCTCCTGCGCCAGCTGCCATGACGAAACTGGTAAACGCATCCGCCTGCAGGGCCTACCCTACCTGTCGAAAGCCAGCCCCGAAACTCAAACCACGATGGCGACTTGGCCTGCCTTCCGCGCGAGCCAGGAAAGCGTGCGCACGATGCAGCACCGGCTCTATGACTGCTATTGGCAGATGCGAATTCCGGCGGTCGACTACGGTTCGGACGTGACAGTGGCATTGACGACGTACCTGAATGTCAAGGCCGCGGGTGGTGTCATTGACGTCCCCTCGCTGAAGCGCTGAGAGACAACACCCATGAAATTTTTGCTCTCACTTCCAGCCGTTGTCGCCATCGCATTCGGTGTCACAGCCGCTATCCGCACGAGCGCGCTGCATGCGCAAAGCAGTGGTCAAATTTCGGTCGATGCCGTCGACAAAGCCATCAAAGCCAGCTGGACCGGGGCGGCACCGGATTGGCAAAAGCGCCTCGACCAGGACGATCTGCAAAAGATCTGCACCGCGGCCAAAAACAACCCGCCTGCGGCTATTGCCAACGACATCATCAAGATGGCTAAAGCTTCAATTCAGTATCCAGCCGACGGTAAGCTGACCGGGGATTGGAAAAAGGGCGAGGCATTAGCGCAAAGTGGCTACGGCATGCGCTTCACTGATACCGACACGACGCGACCGAATGGCGGCAATTGCTATGCTTGCCACCAGATCACTCGGGCGGAACTCAGCTACGGCACGCTTGGGCCTTCATTGTTGGAGTACGGCAAGATCCGGAAGTTTGCGGAGGCTGATACAAAGGCCGTTTACGACAAAATCTACAACTCGCACGCGGCGTTACCCTGCTCGCAAATGCCACGCTTCGGCACGGCCGGCGTCCTCAAGATCGATGATATCACGCACTTGGTCGCCCTGCTGATGGATCCAGCCAGCCCCGCGAACAAATAATCCAACTACTCCCCTTCACCGAACAGATCGTCGATCAATACGGTGAGGGCCGTCAGTGCGGGGACGGCCTCCTTGCCGGTGGCTTCAAGGCGGAGGGTCGAGCCGATGCTGGCGCAAAGCATCATCAGGCCCATAATGGACGTGGCATCGACGACATGGCCGTCCTTGATCACGCGCACTTCGGCGTCAAACAATTCCGCGCATCGAACAAACTTGGCTGAGGCACGGGCGTGCAGTCCCTTGCGGTTCTTGATCAGCACTTCGGTCGTGGCAGGTAGCTGATCGGACACGCGTGGCAACTCGCTGATGCTGGACATACGTCTGTGATGCTGGACATACGTCAGGAAAACTTGGCGCGATCGAGAACGGTCCGCAACCGAGATTGTTCAGTTTCCGGATCAATTCTCGCCTGATAGTACCTGGCTGGCAACCGAGATATATTTTCGGCCCGCTTCTTTGGCAGCCGTGATAGCCTTTTCGAGATCGTACTCGCCGCGAATGCTGGCGAGCTTGATCAACATTGGCAAGTTGATCCCAGCAACAACTTCAGCGCCGGTCTCTTCCATGACGGAAATAGCTAGGTTGCTGGGGGTGCCGCCGAACATGTCCGTGAGCACCACCACGCCCTTGTCACCCTTCACCCGCGCGATGGAGTTCAACAGCTCGACACGGCGTATATCGATGTTGTCCTCAGGCCCAATCGAGATGGTCTCAATGTTCTCCTGGCGGCCAACAACATGCTCAAGGGCGGCTCGGAACTCCTGAGCCAGACCGCCATGGGTGACGATGACGACGCCGATCATGCGTGGGGCTGTCCTGGTGTTGGCCTCTCGGCGGCGCATACTGAGCCGATCCGCCATGAAAGCGCAAGCCTTGAACTGGCCAGCCTAAAGCAAGAATCGGCGGGCAACGCAACTGGGCCATTCACGGTTACGTTCAGGCCGGCTATGATTGTGACTGCAATGTCGTGGGTGTGGGGCGGAATGTCAGAAATTCATGCGCGAGCACACATAGACGGCTCACCAGCGGTTGCGCTCAAGGCGTTGACAGTCTCGTTCCCAGAGCCCAACGGCGGCGTCTTTCGGGCGGTTGGCTACACTGACCTGACAGTTGGTGCCGCTGAATTCGTCGCCATCGTCGGTCCTACCGGATGCGGAAAGTCGACCCTGCTGAACTGTGCTGCCGGTCTGCTGAACCCTGCCAGCGGGTCGATTGACATCTTTGGCCAGCGGCTGACGGGACTTAACGGTCGGGCCGGCTATCTCTTTCAACAGGACGCGTTGATGCCATGGAAGACGGCGCGCGAGAACGTTGCGTTGGCATTGGAGATCGGCGGCACCAACGGCGACGATGCCAGCGAACAAGCGCAGGCGTGGTTGACGCGGGTCGGCCTCAAGAGTTTCGGTGACCGCTACATGCATCAATTGTCGGGCGGTCAACGCAAGCGCGTCGGTCTGGCTCAAGTGCTGATCCGCGATCCGAAAATCCTGCTGATGGATGAGCCGTTCGGTCCCCTTGATGCCCAGACGCGCCAGATTATGGGCAATCTCCTGCTGCAGCTGTGGGCGGCGGACCGCAAGGCTGTGATGTTCGTGACCCACGATCTGGAGGAGGCCATCGCGCTCTCCGATCGCGTGGTGATCATGAGTGCGGGGCCGGAGGCACGTGTCATTGGTGATCACCGCATTGATCTGGAGCGCCCTCGGGATGCGACCGAAGTGCGCCTGTTACCGCGATTTCATGAATTGCACAAAGCCATCTGGGGCCAACTGCGGAGTGAGGTCATCAAAGCCTACGGTGGCGAGATCGGCTGACAGCGTCGGTGTTGTCAGCGGCGCTTTGGGGTGTCGCCCGGCCAGCTCAGTTGCCCACCACCAAGACCCATCCCGCCGCTGAAGCCGACGCTACCGTTGTTGGATGCGACCGGTTTCGCTTGGGCTATTGGTTGCGGGCTTTGTTGTGCAGTTAAGGTCGGACGCGGCTTCGCTGGCGGCACTTTGGCTGCGACTTTGACCACTGTGAGTGCGGCCGCGGTCGGTGCCTGTGGCGTCGCTGCGCCTTCGGCTTTGACAACCACAACTGAAGCGCTACCTGCTGGCGTCAAATCATCCGCTTGCGCTTCAGTGACCGCTGACTTGACGGGTCCTTTGGCAGCTTCAGCGTCGGCATATTGCCGATGCCGCGCCAGTTCGGCTTCCGACCACGGTTCGGGTTTGCACTGGCAGCCGGCGACAAGCGTTTTACGATATTTGTACGCAATTGGCAGATAGCCATAGATGCGCCCTTGCTGATCAACCGCCTGATCGATGTCCATCGAGTTTGCCGGCATGTGGAAGAGCCGGGCCTCCTGGCCGCAAGTTGCGCTGCACTTGCTCTGATCCCGGAAAAAACTTTTCTTGGTCGTGCTGTTCGAAAGCGGGAAATAGTAGCCATCGCACATCCGGACACAAACGGTGCGATAGTTGGGGCTTTTGCTCTGGCGGTCATCAGTGTCATCGCCGTTCAGGCCGCGGCGAGGTCCTGGCGAGGCGTTGGACGGAAAACTGTACGGTCGGCCGCCGGGCGTGATCGATTGTGGAGTTGGCCGCTGTGGTTCAGCCGCTGGCGAACCAAAGCCGAACAGTTGCTGAAAGAAACTTTGGGCGTGCACAGGCGTCATGTCGGCGATGGCGGCGGATGCGACCAGCGACAGCCCGAGCAGTTTCTGAGACACAAAACGCATGATTGCTTGCAGCCCACGCCATGACCGGCAGTCGCTGCATCCCGACGCTACGCAACAGTTACTGACGTGGCCGAGGCCATTGCCCAGCCACTCCAGTCCAGACTGCCAGAGATTGGTGATTTTTGGATGAAAGATGGGCCGGAGGCGATTGCGAGCCTGTTGGTGAGCCTGTTTGGTTGCAGTAAAAACTACCGCAATCTTAAGTACATTCAGTCGGCAAAGCGACCCGATGGTAACGACCCACCTCGACACCGGCCATTAACGAATGTCGCCAGACAATCCTATCCAATGGTCAGGAAATTTCGTATGCGCCAAGTGAACGTTGCAAGATATCAGCGCCTCGACCTGGAGACAGCAGCCGCATGACCGTCCTTCGTTCCGCGTTTTTGTTCGCCTTGGCGCTCTCGATCGCAGCCCCGATAGTCTCGGCTGAGGGTTTTTCTCCACGCGTCCGGAAGGGCTGCACGGGTGATGCCAAGCGACTTTGCCCGAAACACAAACTCGGCTCCCCCGAAATGCGCTATTGCATGGAGGCGAATGCGCGCGCTCTATCGTCAGAGTGTGTTCGCGCCTTGGAAGATGACGGTATCGCCCCGCGCGGGTATCTGCGCCGCCAAAGCTCGAGTGGGATGAATCTGATTGCATGACCACATCTGCGCCCGAAGCCATCTTTTATCACCTCGAGCGCCAACCACTCGAACACGTCTTACCCACTTTGGTAGAGAAGACCGTCGAGCGGGGCTGGCGGGCTGTGATCCAAACAGGCACCGCCGAGCGCGCGGCAGCTTTGGACAGTCTCCTGTGGACGTTTGATGAAGAAAGCTTCCTGCCGCATGGCATGGCCTCGGATGGGCTGGCCGAGCGCCAACCTGTGGTTCTGACTGCAAGCGACGAGAATCCCAATCACGCAACGGTCCGCTTTCTCGTCGATGGGGCGACCACTTCCACCTATCTCGGCTACCAGCGACTGATCTTTATGTTTGACGGCCGCGACCCCCAAGCCGTGACCAATGCGCGCCGAGACTGGAAAGCCGCCAAAGCCGCCGGCTGCACAGTGACGTACTGGCAACAGTCGCCTGAGGGCAAATGGGCCCGCAA